>DIYZ01000123.1:9999-19550 GCA_002427845.1 Chloracidobacterium sp. UBA6041
GCTCAAGTAAGCGACAATCTAAAGATTATCGGACAAGGACTATCGGACTACATTGAAAACCAAAATACTTGCAAGCGCCGCTGCCTCCTACCGGTATTGAAACAACTTGCTAGGTAAGATTCGAACCGCTTAGACTTGCGCGCATGCATTCAATTGCCGACGCGCTCACATCGCTGCGCGAGCACTTTGGATTCGCTGACTTCCGCGAGGGCCAGCGTGAAGTGATCGCGGCAATTCTGGAAGGCAAAGACGCTGTTGTCGTCATGCCTACAGGCAGCGGGAAGTCTCTCTGCTACCAACTGCCGGCCATGATGTTTGGCGGCGCGACGGTGGTTGTCTCTCCCTTGATCGCGCTGATGAAAGACCAGGTAGACGCTCTAAGAGCGCGCGACCTTCCGGCGACCTTCATCAACAGTTCTATCGCCGAGCGGGAACAGTGGTCACGCATCGACGCCCTGCGCCGAGGTCAGTTTAAGCTCGTCTACGTCGCGCCGGAGCGCTTTCGCAGCAGCCGCTTTCTCGAAGCGATAAAATCCATCAGCGTCTCGCTCTTCGCAGTTGATGAAGCTCATTGCATCTCAACCTGGGGCCACGACTTCCGTCCCGATTATCTGCGCTTGAAAGGTGTGGTCCAGGCCCTTAATGGCGCCGGAGGTGGCGTTCAAACCCTTGCCCTCACCGCGACGGCCACGCCTTACGTTCGTTCCGACATAATTCAACAACTGGGCCTGGCCAAACCCGAAACGTTTATCAGCGGTTTCGACCGACCGAACCTGACCATCGATGTCGTGCACACGGAAAAGGAACGCGAAAAGGTCGCGCGCATCAAGCGCCTGGCGAAGACGCACGACGGCTCGGGAATCATCTACGCTGCGACACGCAAGGCAGTGGAACAGGTTGCGATGCAATTACAGGGACAGGGATTGAGCGTGTCGGCCTATCATGCCGGCATGGGCGATTCGGTGCGCGTGAAAGCTCAGGAAGATTTCATGACCGGTCGCACGCAAATGATCGTCGCGACCAACGCGTTTGGAATGGGCATCGATAAGCCGGATATACGCTTTGTCGCACATTATCAGATGCCCGGATCCATAGAAGCCTACTATCAGGAGATCGGGCGCGCGGGACGCGATGGCCTGCCGTCGTCCTGCGTCCTGTTATTCAATTATGCCGACAAGAACACGCACGACTTTTTCATTGAAGGCTCATATCCCAGTGCTGAAATTATACGCGACGTTTACCACGCGCTGGTGTCAACCGGGCTCAAGCGCATAGAGCTGTCAGCTTCCGAGATCGCGAAGCGCGCGGGCGCCCGTAACGAGATGGCTGTCCAGTCGGCGCTTTATCTGCTCGAACGCGCTGGACACATACAACGCAGCGCGGCTCCTGGGACCGCAGGCGTGGCGGGGTCCCCGGCGGGGCAGCCCCGCTGGGGTGCAGGCTCGCCCGCAGCAGGTGCACAAAAGTCAACCATGCTCAACCCACCGCGTCGCACTCGCGCGATCGTGATGCTCGACAGCGTTCCCGCAACGAAGCTGCGCGTCACGCCAGGCGATGTCGAACGCCGCGCCGCCCTGGAGCGGCGCAAGCTGCGCGAGATGATCGAGTTTTGTTACACCGAATATTGTTATCGCGCCCACATACTTGACTACTTCGGCGATCGCCATCACGCGCGCCAATGCGGCACCTGCGGAAACTGCGCGCCGCATACCGCCGCCAGAACTCCCCTTACCAGCGCGGAGATGCTGAGCGACAAACGCACTCCCGCCCGCAATCGCAAAGACCCCACAGCGACCGCTACCCTCTCCGCTCCTCGCGCGCTGACCGACGACGAGAATCTGCGCGTGCGAAAGATTCTGGCCTGCGCCACACGTATGAAGGGTCGGTTTGGAAAAAACATGCTCGCGGCCGCGTTGCGCGGCTCGGCGGCCAGGAACGTGATGCAGGCACATTTGAACGAGCTGTCAACCTACGGTCTGTTGAAAGACCTGCGGCAAGACGACATCCTGCTTTACATAGAGACGTTGTGCGCCGCGCGTTGTTTGCGCGTCAGCCCAGGCGAGTACCCGACGATTTCGATCACCGAATTCGGTGACCGTGTGATGCGCGAGCAAGAGCGAATTGAATTAGCGCTGACTGAAAACCGCGAGCAGGATGACGAGAAACCATTACTGCCGAACACGGCCTTACAAACTTACACTCTTTTTCGTAACGGCCACTCTGTTGAAGAAATTGCCAGGCAGCGAAACCTGGTAACAAAAACGATTGAAGGTCATTTAATCGAGTGTATGGCTGCGGGGCTAACAGTCGATATATCAAAACTAGTTTCGAATTCCGCTCGAGCTCAAATCGAAAAGGCTATCGCCGAACACGGCACAGAGAAACTCAAAGCCATTCACGAACTTCTACCCGAGAGCATCACCTATAACATGATTCGTTTTGTTGTCGCCCAAAACAGCTTGGCGAAGGCTGCGAAGTGATCTTAGGTAGGACAGGCATTCCTGCCTGTCAATTTTTTAGTATAGAAAAGGACAGACAAGAATGTCTGTCCTACTCAGGCAGAGCCGCGTGGGCTAACGCACGACGCCGGTGGCGGGGCTCGACGCGCTCGCGTATAAACGTTTCTCCATGCGTCCGGCAACGTAGGCGAGCCGTCCCGCTTCAATCCCGAGCTTCATCGCCCGGGCCATCCTGGCAGGATCACGCGCTTCGGCGATTGCCGTGTTCATCAGCACCGCATCGGCGCCCAGCTCCATCGCTATCGCTGCGTCGCTCGCGGTACCCACTCCCGCGTCAACAATGATCGTCGCGTCGGGCAGTTGTTCGCGCATGATTCGCAGGTTCGCTGGATTCTGAATACCAAGTCCCGAGCCAATGGGCGCGGCCAACGGCATGACCGCCGGGCAACCGGCATCCAGAAGTTTCCTCGCCATGATCAGATCGTCAGTGAAGTAAGGCAAAACAACAAAGCCTTCCTGCGCCAGCACGCGCGCCGCCTCAAGCGTCTGTTCGTTATCGGGAAAGAGTGTTGTCTGATCTCCGATGACTTCCAGCTTGATTAGATTGGTTCCGAGAGCTTCGCGGGCGAGGCGCGCCGTGCGAATCGCTTCCGCGGCCGTGTAGCAACCGGCGGTGTTCGGAAGTACTTGCAGAGCCGGATCAAGATGATCCAGAAACGATTCACTACTGCGATCGAGCGGTACGCGTCTGACGGCAACCGTAACGATCTCGGCGCCGGAAGCGCGGTGCGCGGCTTTCATCTCCTCAAACGTTCGATACTTGCCGGTACCGATGATTAGCCGCGAACTAAAAGTGCGACCGCCAATTTCAAAACGATCCGTTGAAGCTACTGCTGCTGTTGACATAAACGAATTATATTCTGAAGAGGGTTATCTGCCTATCGCTACTGTCTCCGATTCACAGTTCCTGCATACTGCTCCGGCCTGCTGCCACTGGTTCCCACCGCCAACGAAATGTACGATCTCTACATTGTCACCGTCGCGCAGGATTGTCGCCGGCCACTCCGCGCGCCGGACAACTCTTTGATTGAGTTCTACGGCAACCTGCTCAGCCTGCAAATTTAGACCTACGAGCAGCCCGGGAAGAGTTAGATTATCGTCCACCTCCCGAGGTTCACCATTAACCTGAATGTGCAAGTGTTTGGACAACCTCAAATGGCAGGATGAATCACGCGGCGCACTTCCGTCGAGTGGCCCTCGGCGACCGCACGAATTAGAATTGCGGCCCGGCCTGAAGTAAACCGTGGAATCTGCGCGGAAACGACGGCAACGCCGTCGCGCTCGGACTTAACCGAATAAATGAGCGGTCTGAAAGTGGTCCCTAGTATTTTCACTGAAAGCGGAACGCCCTCAAGCGGCTTCTCCTTATTATCCGATCTCTTTTGCACCAGCACTTGAATCCTTACCGACTGACCGGCTCCAAACTGCTGCTCGTTCAGGATGGTCAGGGTCAGCCTGCTTTCTTTCTCCACAACTTCACCCAGCGGTGACTTTCGCCTGGAGTCGTAAACGGTATAAGCCGACTTTTTCGCCGGCTTCGGCGCTTCGTCTGAAGGAGGAGCACCGTCTTGAGCAACTGCGTCGCGCGATGGAATCTCCATCGTTGTCTCGCCAACGACTTCATTACTTGCCAAGATTTCCGCGTTGGTTGGTGCCTCAGCAACGGTCGCGATTACATCCGCAATATCTGGCTCTTTCGTCTCAGCATCCGGCGTAGCTGACTGCGCTCGCGTGCCTTCGCCGCGCCGTCCCATGCGCTTCAAATCTTCGATACGGCCGGCGTTGATAGCGGCGCAGATCAATCGATGCTGCCGCTTCAGGCGTTCGGCAAGCGCCTCCTCGTTGAACCCGGTAGCGATCAGATCCTCGTAAGGGGAACGTTTGCTCGCCAGGATCGCGCCGCCGGCGTAAACAAGTGAAAGGATCAAAGGCGAGTCGAGTCCCTTGTCTTCCGTCTGCACGTGATACACGACGCCATCATGTTCTATATCGGTGTTGAAGCCTGTGATCACGATTTTGTTTCTGTAGTTGTTAGATGATTTGCCAAGCCCGTGAGCCAACAAAAAGCGCGCGGAAGCCGTGAAGCTCAATCGAAGTTAACACAGCCATTTTTGCGGGGTCAATTACCAATTTCTTCACTCCATTATCGCCAGACGACGTGCTTGACACCCCAGATCACTTCGACTACGATTCGGCTTGTACAATGATTCTCAATCTAGCTAACGTCGTCTGCTGTCGCAGGAAGCGCGGCAGACGCGCATTGATCTGATTGCCGTAGGATCGTAACTGCATAATGACGTTTCATCTTAACGATTATCTTCCTATTCTCCTGATGTTCATAGTCGCTGGAGGATTCGCCGTCGGTAACATTGTGCTTTCGCAGTTCCTCGGCCAACGAAAGCGAACGCGAACAAAATTAATGCCCTATGAATGCGGCAAGGATCCCGTGGGCACTGCACGCGAGCGGTTTTCGGTGAAGTTTTATCTCATAGCGATGATCTTCATCCTGTTTGACATTGAAGTTATTTTTCTGGTGCCCTGGGCGGTAGTGTTCAAGACTCTTGCCGGGCCTGCATATGGTTTGCGAAAACTGGTGTACGTCGAAATGATGGTGTTTGTGGCTCTCCTGCTCGCAGGCTATGTGTATGTGATTAAGAAGGGCGCGTTCGACTGGAGCGAAACCGCGCGCCGCGAAGCGGAGGCCGAAGGCCGGCTGATTTCGGACATGGAACAACGAAACCTCCGGAACAAGCGGACCGCTGCTTAGGAATTTAGCATGGGACTGGAAAACATTATTGCCGAAGCTCTACCGGAAGTGCTGACGACGCGGCTTGATTCGCTCATCAACTGGGCGCGTAAATCTTCGTTGTGGCCGGCAACGTTTGGACTAGCCTGTTGCGCGATCGAGATGATGAACGCGACGTCTTCACGCAATGACCTGGCCCGTTTCGGCTCGGAAGTATTTCGCGCCAGCCCGCGTCAGGCAGACGTTATGATCGTCTCCGGCCGTGTTTCAAGGAAGATGGCGCCGGTGCTCCGCCGCATTTACGATCAAATGCCGGAGCCGAAGTGGGTCATCTCCATGGGTGCCTGTGCAACTTCCGGCGGCGTTTTTGATAATTACGCTATTGTCCAGGGCGTAGACAAGATTGTGCCGGTGGATGTCTACATTCCTGGCTGCCCCCCACGTCCCGAGATGCTGATTCACGCGGTAATGATGTTGCAGGATAAGGTCATGAAAGAATCGGTGCGCGACCGCAGGGACATCCCTGAAGATGAGGCGCGCGGCGCTTTTGTTCCCGGTACACTGCCCATTACCGACGGATCAACCATCGCGCAGAATGTTCTGCCCGCAGCGCGACCTTATTCCATTGCTTCGCGACACGAGCGCCGCCGCTCTTCATAAAGTAAGACGTCCGGCGTAATTGTTCGATGACCACAGGGGCAAACAACGAAGGCAACTTGTCAGAACCGGCCACAAATCTCGATCAAAAATCAACGCCGTCCCAATTGGTGACGGCGTTGCAGCGTGAACACGCGCACTGGGTGACTGAGGTCATCGAAGCCTATGGCGAAGTCACCGCAGTCGTGCCGCGGCTGCACATTGTCGACGTGTGCGTTGACCTGAAATCCGGCGTGGATACGAAGTTCGATTTCCTCGCGGACATTTGTGGCGCAGATCGCGGGGTGGAAGAGGAGCCGCGCTTCGAAGTCAATTACCACCTGTTTTCGACGACGAAACACCATCGACTGCGATTGAAGGTTGAATTGCACGAAGCTGACGCGCACGTGCCTACAGTGACCGGAGTTTGGCGTACGGCGAACTGGCACGAGCGCGAAACTTTCGATCTGTTTGGGATTGTCTTTGACGGCCATCCGGATTTGCGAAGAATACTTTTGCCCGATGACTGGCAAGGCCACGCGTTAAGGAAGGATTTTCCTTTGCGTGGCTACGAACCGTATAGCTTGAAGTAGTAAATCGTGATTAGTAAATCGTAAATAGAAAGAACGGCCTGACTATTTACGATTTACGATTGACGAGTTTTATGAGTACCACCGTAAACATTCCGCCGCAGTTTGAGATTGTCGATCGTCCGCTGGACACGCAGATGACGATCTCGATGGGTCCGCAACACCCGTCGACGCACGGTGTGTTGCGCCTCGAGTTGGTACTGGACGGTGAAATGGTAGTCAAGGCCACGCCGGACATCGGTTATCTCCATACGGGCATGGAGAAGCTCTTTGAGTATAAGAAGTATCAGCAGGGCATCGTCATCACCGACCGCATGGACTATCTGAATCCGCTCGGGAATAACCTTGCGTATGTGATGGCGGTTGAGAAGCTTCTCGAGTTGGAGATTCCCGAACGGGCGCAGACGATTAGGGTGTTGACCTGCGAACTACAACGCATCGCATCACACCTCGTTTGGCTGGGCACGCACGCGCTCGACATCGGCGCGATGACCGTTTTCTTTTACTGCTTCCGCGAGCGCGAAAAGATTTTGAACCTCATCGAAGCCGCGTCAGGCGGACGATTGACGCCGTCGTATTTCCGCATCGGCGGATTGATGATGGATTTGCCTGCTGGTTTTGAACGTCGCGTGCAGCAGTTTCAGGATGGTTTTCTCAAGTCCGTTGACGAGTTTCATACCCTCTTGACGGGCAACCGAATATTTCAAAAGCGCACGCAGGACGTGGGCCGCATTACTGCCGAAGATGCGATCGACTGGGGCTTATCGGGGCCATGCCTGCGTGGCAGCGGCGTCAATCTCGACATTCGTCGCGCAAATCCCTACACCGGCTACGAAACTTACGACTTCGAAGTGCCGGTTGAGCAGGATTGCGACGTCTGGGCGCGTTACATGGTGCGTATGCGCGAGATGAAGGAGTCGCACAAGATTGTTACCCAGGCGCTCTCCCGTTTGCGGCCCGGGCCGGTAAAGGCCGATGCGCCGAAGGTTGTTTTGCCGGATCGCGAAGCGATGAAGACGCACATGGATGCATTAATTCATCACTTCCTGATCGTTGCCGAAGGTTTTGATGTGCCGGCGGGCGAAGTCTATCACCCGATCGAAGCGTCGAAGGGCGAACTCGGTGTTTATGTGAAATCGGATGGCGGGCCAAAACCGTCACGCGTCCATTTCCGCGGGCCGAGTTTTGTAAACCTTTCCGCGCTGCCGCATATGTCGGAAGGTGCGATGGTCGCAGACATCGTGGCGATTATCGGATCGTTGGATATCGTTTTAGGGGAGATTGATCGCTAAATCGGACTTTGGTCTTAGGTTCTAGGTCTTTGAGCGCTAAGCCGCTGAATTGCTTTCAGCGAAAGCCTTCAAAGACCAAAGTCCAAAGACCTAAGACCAGAACGATAATGAGCACTCAACCAATACAAATTCAGCCACTTTCGCAGCCGGTGGATATCGGCGACGAGATTGCCTCGTTTTCTCCCGAGGTTGAGGCGGAGATCGATCGGCACCTGGCGAAGTATCCGGTGAAGCGTTCGTCGATTTTGCCGCTCATGTTCATCGTGCAGCGCGAACGCGGTTACCTGGACCCGCCGGGAGTTGCTTATCTCGCAAAGCGTTTGAGTTTGCGTATTACCGACATCTGGGAAGTGGCGACTTTTTATTCCATGCTTCACACGAAGCCGGTTGGCAAATATCACATTCAGATTTGCCGCACGCTGTCGTGCAAGATTATGGGTGCCGGAAAAATTACGGAGCATTGTTCACAAAAGCTGGGAATAAAACCGGGCGAGACAACTCGTGACGGTCGCTTTACGATTTCTGAAGTTGAATGCCTCGGCTCATGCGGCACTGCGCCGATGTTTCAGATCAATTTTGACTATCACGAGAGCCTGACGCCGGAGAAAGTTGATCAGATTCTGGATGCTTTGGGATAGTCGCGGCTCGGCCGCTTGATGTGCGGAAAGGCTCCGCCTTTCCGTTAAAGGTTAATAACTGGCGAGGCTGCGCCTCGCTAATCGGAGGCATAGCCTCCACGTTGAGAATAGTCTGCCGGAAAGGCGAAGCCTTTCCGCACATCGAGCGGCTAAGCCGCGCACGAATAGCTCATGTTTATTGGCGCCATCGGATGTGAACCACTTCAACTCGCGCGAGTTCAGCTCGAGAATTCGACGTCCCTGGACGTGTATCGTAAGCATGGCGGTTACGAGGCACTCAAGAAGGTGCTGTCCGGAATGTCGCCCGATGACGTTATCAACGAGGTTAAGAAGTCCGCTTTGCGCGGACGCGGCGGCGCCGGATTTCCCACCGGCATGAAATGGAGCTTCGTTCCCAAGGATTCGCCAAAGCCGAAGTACGTCGTCTGCAACGCCGACGAATCCGAGCCGGGCACCTTCAAGGATCGTTACCTGATGGAACGCGATCCGCACATGCTGATTGAAGGCATCCTGATCGCTGCCTACGCGCTGGGCGCAAAGACGAATTACATCTATACGCGCGGCGAGTACAGGTATCTGATCGACATTATGGACCGCGCGCTTGAAGAAGCACGCGGCGCCGGACTGCTGGGCGAATCCATTCTTGATTCAAACTTCTCTTGCGAGATCTATACGCACACGGGCGCAGGCGCTTATATCTGCGGCGAAGAGACGGCCCTGTTGAGTTCACTGGAGGGTTTGCGCGGCCAGCCGCGTATGAAGCCGCCCTTCCCTGCTGTTTCTGGTTTGTACGCGAGCCCGACGGTCGTTAACAACGTCGAGACGCTGACCGCCGTGCCCGATATTATCAAGATGGGCGGCGAGGCGTATCAAAAACTCGGCACGGAGAAAAGCGGCGGCACCAAGCTTTGGTCGGTTTCGGGTCATGTCAATCGTCCCGGCGTATATGAACTGCCGATGGGCTACGACGACATGGAAAAGTTCATCCTGGAAGACTGCGGCGGGATGCTGAATGGCAAGCAACTGAAGGCGGTGATTCCCGGCGGTTCGTCGGTTTACATCATGCGTGCCGATCAAATTATCGGCAAAGATGTGCGCATGGACTATGAAGGCCTGGTGGCCGGCGGCTC
>DIYZ01000123.1:19724-20385 GCA_002427845.1 Chloracidobacterium sp. UBA6041
TTCTACAAACACGAGTCGTGCGGTTGGTGCACACCCTGCCGCGAAGGAACCGATTGGTTGGTCAAAGTTTTTGAGCGCGTCGCGAATGGCGGCGGCCGGCCGGAAGACGCGCAACTAATGCTGGACCTCTGCGACAACATCGAAGGCAAGTCGTTTTGTCCGCTGGGTGATGCCGCGGCATGGCCCATTCAGTCGGCGATTAAAAGATTTCCGGAAGATTTCAAGAAGCATCTGGTGGGAACGAATGGAAAGCCGCAGGTGGTCGATGTTTAGAAAGGGCCCTTGTGCCCCCGTCGTTTGCGCACAAGTGCGCTGACTAAACGGAAATGGCCGGCGCACAAGTGCGCCGTCTAAACAAACTGTAGTCTTATTGAAAAATGTCAACTGAAGTAATCAAAGTCACCATCAACGGCCAGGAGTTTGAGGTGCCGAAAGGCGCGCGGCTGATCGACGTCTGCCGCGACAAGGCTTTCGACATCCCGTCTTTCTGTTATTACTCCGATCTCGCGTTGCAGGCATCGTGTCGCATGTGTCTCGTGCGCATCGAGAAAATGCCCAAGCTGCAAACTTCCTGCACGATCATCTGCACTGACGGCATGGTAGTCACTACCCAGAGCGATGAGATTGAAAAGGCGCAACGCTCGATGCTCGAGTTTCTGCT
>DIYZ01000123.1:20544-28772 GCA_002427845.1 Chloracidobacterium sp. UBA6041
ATGACCTTCGACTGGGGCGGGCTTGAAGAGCGCTTTACCGAGAAGAAAAACTACTATCCGGAAAGATATCTTTCGCCGATAGTGGCAAACGACCCGCAGCGCTGCATTCTCTGCAAACGCTGCACGCGCGTCTGCGACGAATGGATGGGCGAAGACGCGATTGAAGCGGGCGGACGCGGCGCGAACACGGTCATCGGCACCTACGGCGGCTGGCTCGACTGTTCGCAGTGTGGCAACTGCATCGAAGTTTGCCCGACGGGCACCCTGCTTGACGCAACCTACCGCCACCAGGCGCGCCCCTGGGAGCTGGCCCAAACAATTTCAACCTGCACCTATTGTTCCGACGGCTGCCAGATGTCGCTCGGGTCGCGCGGCGGCGAATTGATGCGCATCGTTGCGCGCGATCGTTATGTCAACGGTTTGAACGGCGAATTCCTGTGCATCAAAGGCCGCTTCGGCCATCCGTTTGTCAACCACGAAGCCCGCATACGCACGCCGCTGATTCGCTACAAGAAGGGCGGGAAACTCATTCCCGCGATCTGGGACGAAGCGATTCGTCATGTCGCACAGAAACTTGACGCCGTTGTCGATGAGCAGGGACCAAATGCACTCGCTGTTATCGGTAGTCCACGCATCACAAACGAAGCTAACTACCTGCTCTACAAGTTTGCCACGGAGCTCGTCGGAACCAGCAATTACACCAGCACCGACGTTCACAGTTTCAAACCTTTCTTCGACAATCTCGGCGGGCCGCTGGCGACACACCGCGATATTCGTTACGCAAAAACAATTTTGTTAATCGGCGGCGAACCGGAAGAGCTGCAGCCGCTGACCGGGAAGCAGATGCGCCAGGCAGTGCGAAACGGCGGGGCCAAACTAATTGTTATTAATAGCGTCCCGATTAGATTGACCGAGCAGGCAGCGCAGTTCATTCATATTCGCCCGGGCACCGAAGACGCGGCGGTGCTGGCGCTGGCGGATGACGCGAATGTGGCGCTGTCAGCGCGTAAGTTAGGTGTCGCCGCAGATGAGTTTCAGACTCTGCGCCAGACCATCACCGCCACTCAGGGCGACGTGGTGATCATGTTTACGGATGAATTGAGTCCGGCGGCCCAGGCTGTTGCGGCGCAGTTGCCTTACCTGCTGCGGGGCGAAGGCCGGCGCCTCTTGCTGCATCCGCTTCCGCTCTACAACAACAGCGTTGGCGCGCATGACATGGGATTGAATGGCGCCATGACTGCGACGCAAATGCTCAACGCAGCAGGAAGTGGGATCCGCTCAATGTATCTTGCCGGAAGTTTCCTGCCGGCGCAGTTGCAAGGCCGCGAAGAAGCTTTGAGTAAACTCGATTTCCTGGTCGTTCAGGAACTTTTTGAATCCGACACCACGGCCTTCGCCGATGTCGTTTTGCCTGCTGCTTCCTTTGCAGAGGTTGATGGAACGTTTACCAACAACGACGGTTTTGTGCAGCGCGTTCGCCAGTCGATCCCGCCGACGAACCAGGCGAAAGCCGATTGGATGATTACTGCGCAACTGGCTGCGGAGCTGGGCATGAATTTTGGTTTCGAAATGTCGGCGAGTGCTGTCTTCCGCGAGATTGCCGAACGCGTGCCGGCGTACGCGGGCCTGCGGTATCCCGTATTGAAGGATGAATCCAATCCGGTGCAGGCAAAACATAAGATTGCGGAGCAGCGCGATCTGGCGCCAGAGATAAATACTATTCGCCAGGCAGTGGAAGCGTTGCCCGACGATGGCGACAAAATAACGCAAACGCCAAAAGTCGGCCATGAACTTTTCAAGATAGGAACGTTGACCGACAAAGTGCCGCAGTTTCATTTGCTGGCAGCCGGCAATCCTCGTCCCGATACCGTCAGAGTTTCACCGCTTTATCAGATAACGGTGGATGCGAGCCTGCGCGACGAGGTGGCTGTAGCGCGAGACTGAAGAAGTTTAGAGTACAACCTTTAGGTTGCTGCTGCCGAATGCGGACAAGCTAAAGCTTGGACTCTCAACTACATGATTCATGGACTGGAACAACCCTTACATTCATTCAGTGATGCTGCTCGTCGGGATCACGGTGGCGTTTCTGACAATCATGTTGCTCGTGGCGTTTACCGTGCTAGCGGAACGCCGCGTGCTGGCCTTCATCCAGGGACGCGTAGGACCAAATCGAGTTGGATATGGCGGCGTGTTGCAACCTTTTGCCGACTTCATCAAGACGATGATGAAGGAGGATTTGGTTCCCGATCAGTCGACCAGATTTGTTTTCCTGCTGGCGCCGATGATTGCCATTGTCACCGCGATCATGGCCATCATCGTCTATCCCTTTGGACCAACAATTACGATTCCGTTTCTCCACTGGACGTTCCCACTTGTTATCGCTCGCTTCGATGTGGCCCTGCTTTATGTGTTGGGTGTGACTTCTGTGGGCGTCTATGGGATCGCCCTTGCCGGCTGGTCGTCAAACAACAAATACAGCCTGATGGGCGGTCTGCGCTCCTCCGCGCAAATGATTTCCTACGAACTGGCATTGGGCCTCTCGCTCATCGGCGTGATTCTAATTTGCGGCACACTCGACATCTACAACATCGTGGAACAACAGTCGGGCTGGTATGGGCTGCAATGGAACATCTTTTATCAGCCGCTGGGATTCATTCTTTACCTGATCGCCGCCATCGCGGAGACTAATCGCGTGCCCTTCGACTTGCCGGAAGCAGAAACGGAGTTGGTGGCCGGCTTTCACACGGAATACAGCTCGATAAAGTTTTTGCTGTTCTTTAATGCCGAATACATCAACATGATTACGGTATCGATGCTGGCAACGACGTTGTTTCTCGGGGGCTGGAACGGGCCGGGCGTGGCGCAGTTTCCTGTGCTGGGAGTGTTCTATTTCTTCGCGAAGATCTTGTTCTTTCTGTTTTTGTACATCTGGCTGCGCGGCACCTTGCCACGCTTTCGCTTTGATCAACTGATGAACTTTGGCTGGAAGTTTCTAATGCCGGCGGCGATTCTAAACATTATTCTGACTGCGACTATCGTGTTCCTGACAACTAGTTGAGAAAGCCGTAAGTTTCGAGTTCCGAGTTTCGAGTTGGCAACGAACAAACTCGAAACGCTAAACTCGAAACCCGAAACTGAAGATTAGATGACCACATTTCTCTTCATTATCTTCGCCGGTCTGGCTATCGGTAGCGCTATCGCGATGGTCTCGCAGAGCAATCCGCTTTACAGCGCAATCTCGCTGATCGGTGTTTTCATAGCGCTCGCGTCGCTTTATGTGACTCTGGGCGCGCCATTCATCGCGGCCGTGCAGGTGATTGTTTATGCCGGTGCGATCATGGTCCTGGTCATATTTGTGATCATGTTGCTCAACGTCGAGCACTCCGAGCCTGGTCGCAAGCGGCTCAGGTTTCTCCTGCCGGTCGCGATTGGCATGGCCGCAATTTTGATCGGCGAAACGGCGTTTATTCTTTATTCAGTTCAAGGTTCGGAAAACCGGCTTGCTGGAAACGTCTCGAATGTCGGACTGACGCAGTCCATTGGCGTGGGACTTTTTACGAAATATCTCCTGCCCTTTGAGATCACCTCGATCCTGCTGTTGATGGCTATCGTCGGGGCAATGTCTCTGGCGCGCCGGACCGGCGTATTAACTGCTAATGCGCGCGTAGTTCCTGGCGCGCAGGTGCTGGCGATGGACATTGTTAACCCGCGCGCTGTGGGTGATCTGAGAGCCGTCGAGACGGACACCACGGCCGAGGCTGCTCGTCTGCTGGGTGTCGAGTTTCAAAGCGAGCCGACGGAGCGCGAATAAATCGTTAAGCAGGCGCGCCCTGGTCGTGCGCCTGGGCAGTGTGTCAACAAAGGAAGCTAGCGGAAGCCAAAGTCCGTCACCACGATCTGATTACCGTTATGGGCCCACAACTTTCCTGGTATCTCGCTCTCTCCGCCATTCTTTTTACGATTGGCGCGGCCGGCGTAATCATCAAGCGCAACGTGATCGCGCTGTTCATGTGCATTGAGTTGATGCTCAACGCCGTGAATCTCACGTTTGTTGCTTTCTCCAGTTACTTTCAGGATGTCACCGGTCAGCTTTTTGTTTTCATAGTGATGACCGTAGCGGCGGCGGAAGCGGCGGTTGGACTTGGCATTATCATCACTATCTTCCGCAATCGCGAATCGCTCGACGTGGATGATGCAAGTATTTTGAAGCTTTAGTCCTGCTGTTTGCGGCTTTGCCGCCTGATGTGCGGAAAGGCTCTGCCTTTCCGGCCTTGTTACCTTTTGATAGCGGAGGCTGTGCCTCCTCATACGAGGCGTAGCCTCGCGGAAAAATTGAATGCGTCGGAAGGCCATAGGCCTTCCGCACATCAGGTGGCAGAGCCACGACAAGTAACCTGGTTACTGACTACTGACCACTACTGACTACCTGACAAACATTTAGTGGAAAATAATCTTTTAAGTCTGATCATCTTTGCTCCGCTGGCGGGCGCGGCCATTAACTGGTTCGTCGGCCGGCGTGTGCGGAATGAAAAGTTCATTGGCTTCATTGCCTGCGCATCTGTCGGTCTCTCCACGCTTGTCGCTTTCTATTTAGCGTTCAAGTCGGGTGGGGCGCTCCGTTCTACTGAACCCATTTTCGATCACCTCTGGACCTGGATTCAGGTCGGCAAGTTCCACGCTGACTTCGGTCTGGCTATGGACCGGCTGAGCGGCACATACGCGCTTTTCGTTACTTTCGTCGGGTTTCTCATACATGTGTTCGCCGTGGGATATATGCACGAAGACAGCGGATTCTATCGCTTCTTTGCGTTTTTGAACCTCTTCATGTTTTCGATGCTGACCCTCGTGCTGGCGGACAATTTCCTGCTGATGTTCGTTGGTTGGGAAGGTGTCGGACTCTGCTCATATCTGCTGATTGGGTTTTACATCGATCGGAAAGAAGCGGGAGACGCCGCCAAGAAAGCTTTTATTACGAACCGCGTCGGCGATTGGGGATTCGTGCTGGGAATCATGCTGACGTTTTTTCTTACCGGCTCGATCAGTTTCTTTGATAAACCCGTACAGGGCGTTGCCAGCGCGCTGCAAACAATCGCGGCCCTGCCTATGGCAGATCCGTTTACCTGGCACGCGATCTTCGCCGGCGGCGTCACCTCAATTGCCGTGCTGCTATTCATTGGCGCGGCCGGCAAGAGCGCGCAAATTCCACTTTACGTCTGGCTGCCCGACGCCATGGCCGGCCCCACGCCCGTCTCCGCTTTGATCCATGCGGCGACGATGGTGACTGCCGGCGTTTATATGATCGTGCGCTGCTCGGCCATCTATACACACGCGCCAACAGCGATGTTTATCGTTGCCATCATTGGCGCGGCCACCGCGTTATTTGCCGCCACCATCGGACTGGCGCAAAACGACATCAAGAAGGTCCTTGCTTACTCAACCATCTCGCAGCTTGGCTACATGTTTCTGGCCTGCGGGGTCGGCGCGTTTACTGCGGCAATCTTTCACGTGATCACTCACTCATTCTTCAAAGCGCTTCTCTTCCTCGGTTCCGGCTCGGTAATCCACGGCATGCATCACGAACAGGACATGCGGCGCATGGGTGGGCTCAAGAAGTACCTGCCCATTACGTTTGCCACGATGCTCACTGGTTGGCTGGCCATCTCGGGGATACCCATCTTCGCCGGCTTCTTTTCAAAGGATGAAATACTTTGGAAAACCTGGAGCGCCGGTGCTTTTAGTTTGCCGAACCCGGTATGGTCAAAAGCGCTTTGGCTTGTCGGCGCAGTGACCGCATTACTGACGGCGGTTTACATGACGCGCATGATGGTGATGACGTTCTGGGGAACGGAACGTTTTCGCGAGAAACATATGGACCACGCTGATGCGCCTGGCGATGCAGCCGGCCTTCATGATGATGCCCATCACGGCGATCACGGCGTGCACGAGCCGCATGAGTCGCCCTGGTTGATGACGGCGCCGCTGGTTGTGTTGGCAATCCTTTCAACCATTGGCGGTCTCATTGGCGTACCCTATGCGCTCAGCTCACTTATTGGCGGTCATCCGCAAAATTATATAGAACAAACACTCGAGCCGGTGATCGCGACGGCGCCGGGCGACCATGCCGCCGGCGAGCCGGGCGCCGAACCGATTTGGCTATCGCCGCCGCCACAGCCCGTCGATGGACCGCCGGCGTTTTCTTTTCTGGGCGAGTCTCGCGGGGCGGGTGAAGTCACACACTCGCCGGAAGAAATTCGCGCCGAGCGATTGCTTGCGTTGCTGTCCGTGTTGATTGCGGCTACCGGTATTGCCGCAGGCTGGGTGATCTTTCAAAAGCGTCCACTGCTGCAGATGCCGCGCATATTGGAAAACAAGTATTACGTTGACGAGATCTACGACGCAGCGATTATTAATCCCATTAAGGTGGGTTCACGCGAAGGACTGTGGAAACTATTCGACGTCGGCGTGATCGATGGTTTTCTGCACGCCGTTGGCGAAGTGGTGACAGAAGCGGGACGGCTCGTGCGCCACATGCAAGCCGGCTTCGTACGCGGTTACGCAGCAATTATCCTGCTCGGGGCTTTGGCGGTTATCGGCTTCTTTGCCTATTTCGGCGTTCATGCGCTACGGCTGGTTCAATAGTTTATGCAGCAGCACTTACTAACCACGATCATTATCCTCCCAGTTTTCGGCGCGCTGGCGACGGTGGCTTACAGTCTGCTTCCGAGCAAGCGGGAGTCGAACTATAAATGGATCGCACTATTTTTCAGCGTCCTGGATTTCGCGCTGTCGCTGCTGCTCGTTCGCGGAGTTGAAGCCGGCGCCAAAGACTTTCGCTTCGTCGAGGACGTGCTTTGGATTGGTTCAATCGGCGCCCACTATCACCTTGGCGTCGACGGCATCAGTCTCTGGCTGGTGTTATTGACGACGCTGCTAATGCCGATCGCGATACTGTCCAGTTGGACGGCAATTCAAAAACGTCAATTATCCTACTACGTTTTTCTGCTGCTACTTGCGGGCGCAATGATTGGCGTCTTCGTTTCCCTGGACCTGCTTCTGTTTTATCTATTTTTTGAAGCGTCACTGGTGCCGATGTTCTTTTTGATTGGCATCTGGGGCGGCGATCGAAGGATTTACGCGGCGGTAAAATTCTTTATCTACACGGCGGTCGGTAGTCTGCTGATGCTCGTTGGTATCATCGCGCTCTACTACATTTACGCCACTCAGACGCATGGTGCTGGGACGTTCGATTACGTAACGATCATGGACGCTCTCAAGCAAGGACGGATAACTCTGAACGACAGCAGCGGTCAAGCCACAACCACTCAATTCTGGCTGTTCCTGGCCTTCGCGCTCGCCTTCTGCATCAAGGTTCCGCTATTCCCGTTTCATACGTGGCTGCCAGACGCGCACACGGAAGCGCCCACTGCCGGATCCGTGATTCTCGCCGGCGTACTTCTGAAAATGGGCACGTATGGCCTGCTGCGTTTTAATCTGGGGCTTTTCCCGGAGGTGTCACGCAAGTTTGCGCCGGTGGTGATTACACTCGCGATCATTGGGATCATTTATGGCGCGCTGGTGGCGATGGTGCAGCCGGATGTGAAGCGCTTGGTCGCCTATTCATCAGTTAGTCACATGGGGTTCGTCGTGCTCGGGCTGTTCTCTTTTACCGAAATGGGAATGCAGGGCGCACTCTACCAAATGCTCAGTCACGGCGTTTCGACAGGCGCGCTGTTTCTGTTCGTAGGGTTCATCTACGAGCGCCGGCACACGCGGATGATCAGCGAATTTGGCGGGCTGGCCACGCCGATGCCCTGGTTTTCAACGCTCTTTGTGATCGCATCCCTTTCATCGATTGGCCTTCCGTTTCTCAACGGCTTTGTTGGCGAGTTTCTGATCATGATTGGCAGTTGGACTTCAAACGCAATCCAGCACGCGTGGATTGCAACCATGCTGGCTTCAACTGGTGTGATTTGGGCGGCGGTCTACATGCTCTGGATGCTGCAGCGGGTTGTGTTTGGCAAAGTTACGAATCCGGAGAATGCCAAACTGCGGGATCTAAACGCACGTGAGATTGGTCTGCTTATACCGTTGCTTGGTTTGATGCTTTTCATGGGTGTTTACCCGCGCGTATTTCTCGATCGGTCGCAAGCGAGCGTTGAAGAAGTGCGCAGCCGCGTCGCCGCGCCGCCGGCAGGAGGCTCGTTTGCTTCGCTCAAGCCTGGCGGAGG
>DIYZ01000123.1:28912-30109 GCA_002427845.1 Chloracidobacterium sp. UBA6041
GAGGACACTGAGAACGCCCAGAGAGTTGAATCGACTGACTTAAATGAATTTTTTTGCCCTGCAATTCGCGATGCCGGACCTTAACTTCGCTCTGCTCATGCCTGAGCTGATCATTTGCGTAGTCGCCGTCGTCGTCATGCTTGTTGACGCCTTTGCGAAACCGACGCAGCGTTGGGTGACCGGCGGCATCTCCCTGGCGGGATTGATCGCCGCCGGCATTAGTTCCGGATGGCTATGGCTGTCGTGGCAAGGCGTGACCGAAGCGTTCAACGGCATGATTGTCCTTGACCAACTGCGCCTCGGGTTCACCTTCGTATTTCTGGTTGTTTCCGCACTCACTATTCTGGTCTCAATGGTTTGGGTAGAGAATGAACGGCTGCCGGCTGGCGAGTTTCATTCGCTCCTTATGTTTGCGACGGCGGGAATGATGCTGATGGCTTCAGCCGGTGATCTGGTAATGGTCTTTCTGGGATTGGAGATCCTCTCCATTGCCACTTACGTAATGTGCGGATTTCGCCGCACGGACATTCGCTCGAATGAATCGTCGATGAAGTATTTCATTCTTGGCTCGTTTTCATCTGCCTTCCTGCTTTACGGCATTGCCCTTACTTACGGAGCAACCTCGACCGCCGCGGGACTGCCGGGCACGACAAACATTGCCATGATCGCCAGACGTTTGCCCGACGCGCAATATCCGCTGCTACTCTTCGCGGGCGCCGCCATGATGCTCGTTGGCTTTGGCTTCAAGATCGCCACCGCCCCTTTCCACGTTTGGACGCCGGACGTTTACGAAGGCGCGCCTACTCCCGTCACCGCTTTCATGGCCGCGGGTCCTAAGGCCGCGGGCTTCGCTTCGTTTCTGCGCGTTTTTCTTTTCGGATTTCCATTCGTAGTGACAGCGGGCACGGCCTCTATCGGCGGTCAGATTCATCTTGCGTGGCTGACTGCGCTCGTGGTGCTGGCCATACTCACGATGACGGTCGGCAATGTCGTCGCGATTGCGCAGAACAACGTTAAGCGAATGCTGGCCTATTCTTCGATTGCGCACGCAGGCTATGCCCTCGTTGGATTTGTCGCCGCGGGCAGCGCTTCCGATTCCGCACAACGAAACGCCGCCGTCAGCGCGGTTATTTTTTATCTTCTGACTTACGCGGTGATGAATGTCGGCGCGTTTGCGGTTGTGCAACTGATCGCGCG
>DIYZ01000123.1:30326-30544 GCA_002427845.1 Chloracidobacterium sp. UBA6041
GCGTTCTGTCTGTCGTTGTTCTTGCTGAGTCTGCTCGGGATGCCGCTGACGGCCGGCTTCATCGGTAAGGTAATGGTCTTTCGCGCCGCTCTCGATCAGGGCTACTACCTGCTTGTCGTGATTGGCGTACTAAACACGGCCATCTCCGCTTACTACTACCTGCGATTAATCATTGTGATGTTTTTCCGCGAGCGGAGCACTGTCTGGAATGCACCACA
>DIYZ01000271.1 GCA_002427845.1 Chloracidobacterium sp. UBA6041
GTTCGACGGCCCTCTGAGTTAGTATTGCCGCCGAGCGATTACAACGATACAAACAATGCTGAAAAGATATACGAGTCCTGACAGTACCAAAAGCCAATAAAATAGCGCGTCGAGTATGACAGGGCGGAACACAAAAAGCAGAGTGACACCGACAGTAACCGCCAGCGCGAAGGGAATCGCTGCGTGCGTTGCCTCTTTCGCTACGTAACCATCCGGTTCGTTAAGTCGTTCATGTCGGGCGCGTGAGCGTGTTTGCCACATTGGATATATTGCCGCGATGACACCAACCAACCAGGCAAAGATGTAGCCGTAGTTACGAGAGGTCATGTATCCGGTGTAAGTAATGATTAGAGCGGATAGCGTAACCGCGACGATCGATTGCAAAAGAAACGCAACGAGCATCGCGAGTTTGTAGCGGCCGGTACCGCGAAAGATCCCGTTTGCGCCGATTAGCACAGCGGGAGTGTTGGCAATGCCAATTAACATTGAGGGCACACCAACAAACGTTGCGGCGAGAATGACAGGTATTAGGATGTACCAGTACCAAGACATGACTGTTCACCTCGAGGCTGTCGCGAGTTATAGAAGGCCGCCTAACGACGTATTATACGGCGGATCTGCGGTGCAAGTACGGATTTGGTGGCATTATACGGTTCCGCTTACACCTCGTTATCAAATCACCCTTCAAGTTATGCCAACACCTAAAAGTTGTGGATTGCAACCCGTAGGGTTGGCGCGAAAGTAGCCGGAGGTCGGAGCGCGAGCGTAGACCTCCGGTAAGTCGTGAGTGGATAACTGCACCCTGGAGGGGTGCCAGAGGCATTCTTCTCGCACCCTTTCAGGGTGCTGATTATTATTTGACCGCGTTCCGGTGGTCTTCGCTTACGCTGCGACCACCGGCTACTGTCATTCACGCCCGCGGCGTTAAGACCCACCCGCTAACCCAAGTGGTTCTGACAACTGCTAACTGCTCACCCCTTACTAATCAGGGCCCGAATCTTTGTCCGTACTCACCGGAGATAATGAACGCCTTAACCATCTCCGCGTTAACGAAGTCGCCGTTGAACTGATTCAGTTTATTCAACCAAAAATTGTAGCCGGCGAAGTCGAGCAGCGGTTCCGGCGGATCGTTAGGGTTGCGCCTGAGGTAGCCGAAATACTGCATCAAGACGAACGCTCTATTGAATTGCCGGTTGCTAAAGAGCGCATTCTCCGACAGTGAGCGCAACACCTGGGCGCGCAACGTGGGTGACGCAGGATTTGGCAACAACTGGCTGACCAGTGCATTACGTTCGACCGAAGTAAGCGAGCCCCCCGACAAAGAAGCGCTGGGATCAAACGTGTTCGCGTTCAGCTTGTCGACAAACTGCTCCGCCGTCATCGAGGTTGGAAAGGCGGCTGCATTCCGGAACTTGGGCCGAGCACGAAGTCCAGGAAAAACTTCTGTTTGTTAGCTTCCAACTGTGCGTCGGCGCCGGGCTGGCCTATCACGACACCTCGTCCAATCTCCTGAGTGTCCGACAAAAAGTCTCGCAGCTTCAAAAACTCGTGCGAGTTAACGACGCCTGATTCGCCTTGTAGACGAGATAGCCAGTCTGTTGAAACTCGATCGAAAGGAAGAAGGCCGCACTAACGTTGATCTTGCGAATCTCGCGGCATTCCGGCGTCGTACATTCGTCAATCTGGTTTTTCCAGAAGGCCAGCCCCGACGCGTCGGCCTCGCGGTTGGAAAAGTCGATGTAATGCTGGCGCACGAAGAAGTCGGTATTGAAACTGGGCTCCTGGACCGGGTTAAGTCCGTTCACTGCTTCGTTGCTGTTAATGGTGACGACGACCGCTGCCGGAGAGCCGAGTGTGCAACCTACGGGGTTGCCCAGGGTTATGTTAAAGGTCTCCGCGCCCTCGCCGAGACGGTCATCGACGATGAAGGCTGTGATCGTCTTCGAGGTTTCATTGGCGGCGAAATGCAAGGTACCCAGAGCTTCCAGATAGTCTGAACGCTCGCTGGCTGTTCCGTCCGAACTAACGTAATCGACAGTAGCCTCGGCAGTCGTAGTACCGGTGCGGGTGACGACCAGATCGACCCTTGTCGTTGCGTTAAGCGTTTCGATGTCGGTTGAGAACGAGTAAAGTGTCGACAGTACAGCGTTGGTCGACGGATCACGAAGTTGGACGTTGTAGGTCCTTGCTTTTGTTGGGCCGCAGCAGAAATTCCATTGCGCGCGATCCCTCCAGGAAAGACTGAGCAAGACTCCGCTGGGAATCGCGATGTCCTGGTACATCCGAAACTCCATTGGCCCACCACCATCGAAACCATTCCACGCGTCGTGCGTGCCATGTTGCGGTGACGTAGGGAGAATTTCGTAACCGTCGAAGCCGCCGGCGCTGGTTGAAGAATCCTAGTGGGAAGTGGGAGAGAGCAACCGGCTTATAGCAATAATGCAAGAGAGTTACAACATTCTAGCAATAATCCCAGCGTGGTGGAGGAATAGAATCCGTTTGCCCGCAATCGGTCGCAAGACTGAAGATTGGCGATGAAGCGAGGTAAAGGTCCTTGGAGACTTGCCGTTAGGCATTTCCCCGACCGCGCCTCGCTTTATCTTTTTGCCTTTCCAGTTAAGTTAGATGGATCAACGCCACAGAATTACACCACTACCAAATTTTGCTTGTCCGTTAATTCTGGAAACATCCCTGGCGATTCGACAGCCTGCTAGGGGCCAAATCTTTGTCTGTACTCGCCCGAGATGATGAAGGCTTTGACCATCTCGGCGTTAACAAAGTTGCCGTTTAAACTGATTGAGCTTGCCCAGCCAGAAGCCATAACCAGTGTAGTCTGAGTCCGGCGCGTCATTCGGATTGCGCCGCAGATAGCCGAAGTATTGTGTCAGCACAAACGCGCGGTTGCTTTCAGCCGCAAACAAGTCCGGATCTTCCGCGACCGCTCGCAAGACTTGCGCTCGCGTCTTGGCCCCCGAAGTGAGATCGCTGACCAATTGATCGCGCTCTGACTGCGACAACGCGCCGCCGGCATTGGCGTTCAACGTGTCGACGAACTGCGCCGCCGTCATCGAGATTGGGAAGACCGTCAGGAAGCGTGAACGCTGCACAAACTCCGCGATCAAGGTCTGCTTATTGTTTTCCAATAACTGATCCGCACCAGGCTGACTAATGATCACTCCCCGGCCGATCTGCTGAGTGTCAGGCACAAACTCATTGAGGCGGACGATGGGCACCGAAAGCGGATGCGCGCCGCCAAGAGTGGAAGTGCCGATAGCGCTGCCGTAAGCCACTTTGTAGAGACGTTCTACCAGATGTCATGGTTACCACTGTTACGTACACTGCCAAAAACGATCTTCGGAGCGGGGTTGGCTGCCACGGAAGAAGCGTGGAAGTCGGAACTCGCGAGCACTGGATCGCCGTTTCCTTTGGCTGGGGGAACTGATCCGAAAAAAATCTGTTGTACGATTGAAGCAGGATCATCAGGGTCCAAATCGTTGGCGGTATTCACCTGAGACGATGAACGATTTCACCATCTCCGCCGTTATGAAGTTCCCATTAAACTGATTCAATTTACCCAACCAGAAATTGTAACCACCGAAATCGGTGTCTGGCGGATCGCTTGGATTACGTCGGAGATACCCGAAGTATTCCATCAACACGAATGCATTGTTCAGCTCCTGCTGATTCAGAGCCTGGTTTTCAGCCACGCGCCGTAAAGCGCGCGCGCGCGCCGGAATGCTTGACGTATTTAGTGCCGTACCAAACTCACCGATGATTGAGGTCCGCTCTGCGGCTGAGGGCACGACGCCGGCGTTCGCGTACAGCGCATCAACAAACTGGTCCGGGATTAAGGTTGTCGGGTAGGCCGTGGCGAAACGTGAGCGCGAAACGAAATTCAAAGCGAAGGCTTGCTTGTTATTCTCTAACGTCGTCTGCCAGTCGCCGACACCGACAACGACGCCGAGAGCAATCTGCTGGCTGTCTGGCAGAAACTCCGTGTACCTGACGGGAACGGGCTCATTCGGGATATTCCCGTAGGCCGCCTTATACATCCTATAAACAAGGTAGCCAGTCTCCTGAAACTCGATTGATAGAAAGAATGCAGCGGAGACGTTGATGCGCCTGACTTCAAGGCATTCCTGGTTGGTTCCGCAGGAAGTAATCTGATCGCTCCAGAAGGATAGACCAGGGGAGTCAGGCTCGCGGTTAAGGAAGTCGAGGTAATGCTGCCGCACAAAGAAACGCGCGTCGGCGTTATCAAGCGGATTCGAGGTCGGCGGCGCGAGGTCGTCGTCAAAGATCGCCACTGAGGCGATGCTTCTGGCGCCCACCACCGTATTCACGGGATTACTCAGCGAGACGCTGAAGGTTTCAGTTCCCTCCTGAAAATTGTCGTCAACGACCAGGACCGGAAAGGATTTCGTTGTTTCTCCCGCCGCAAAATTGAGCGTGCCGGAAGTAAATATGTAATCGCCTTTTTGCGTCGCGCTGCCGTCCTGCGTGGCGTAATCAATAGACGCCTGGGTAGACGTGTCGCCAATGCGTGTCACGTTGACTGTCGCCACTCCCGCCGACTCGACGACGTTGAATTGGGGAACAGAGAATTGAACAGTGCTATTAATCCCAATTGCTCTTGGCAGGAAAGTCACTTCTCGCGCATTAGTAAGATCAATGAGAGCGCCCTCCGAAGTATGCGTGTCGATGACATAGGCGTCAGGTTCGCCACCGCCAATGCCGACGACACGGGAAATAATATCGGCGAAGGGGCTTTGTTGGCCGGCGCCGTAGCGTGTCAGAATTGTTCCATCCTGGCGCAATTCAATCTCAAAACTTACCGGTAACTCCGTGGCGGCGGTTCCATCTCCAAACGTCACCGTTTGCCAGCGGAAGATAATCCGGTTTGAATCCGGAGTGACAACATAAACGTCATCGCCGCTGCGCCTGTCAGTGCGCAAGTCATCCCAAAGACCCGAGATCATCTTGAACGTCGCTAGTCCGACTGAAGAGCTCGGCACATCGTCGGCATCGCCATTGGGGCGCGTCGGCGGCGGAGAGAAGAAGAGATTGCCATTAGTTGAGATGGTGATGGTGCTAAAGTTTTCACCGAAGAAGGGGAACGTAAAAGGAAGGGCGAAATTTGATTTGAGGCCGTCGTCAGCGATGAGCCCAAGGGGCGTACCGCCCGTTGAAAGCGCCACCGGGTTCCCGGTTGAAGTCAGATAAGGATCGCCCTCGACCAGAGGAACAGACACACTAAAGGTTGCCGGCACGCCTTCGTTTCCGACGTTGTCAAACTCACGAAGCGTTAGTGTCCCTGCCGTGTGCCGATAAGGGAGCTTTACGTCAATAGCCTGCGTAACCCCGGGCGCCGCGGCAACGATGCTCTTCAGAGGAATAATCGCGCCCGTTGTTGAGTCGGTGAAGCTGACGCTATAAAGCGATGCCTGCCCCGACGTTCCATCATCGCCTGAGGCGGTCCAGCCAACATTGAGCGATCGGCCATTCTGCGTGTTGAGATGAAAATTGGTTACTGTCCCGGGAGGCGTCGTATCGTTTTCCGCAAGCGCCTGAAAGCTCTTGCCGATGTTGAGCCGTCGTCCGGTTAATGTTTTGCCGGATAGCGATGACACCAGGTCACCATTAAACGTCAGGAGACCTTTGAGCTGTTGCACTGTGAGATTCGGATTTGCGGCGAGCAGCAAAGCGGCAGCGCCGGCGACGTGAGGCGAAGCCATCGAAGTGCCGCTCAAAACCCCATAAGTATTATTTGGCTCGGTGCTCAGGATTCCAACTCCAGGAGCGCCAAGCTGCACGGTCTGCAGGCCAAAGTGTGAGAAAGAGGCGAGATTGTCGCTCGAGTCGGTGGCCGCCACGCCGACAACGTTAGGTGATCCATAGCTCGAAGGATAGAAAGGGACGAGCTCGTTATCGTGCTCAAGCGCGGTACCATCATTTCCCGCTGCCGCTACGAAGAGAATACCCGATTGATTCAGTGCATTGATCGTGTCAGAAAAGGATTGCTCAAATTGCCCGCCGCCGTAGCTGTTATTAAGCACTCTGACATTGGCGCCTTGCGTTCCTCCTGAGCTGACCCAGCGGTCGCGCATGAGTTTGGCATACGCGCAAGCGCGAATAGCATCGGAGTTGGCGCCATTGTTCCCGTCTATGAACTTCAGGGACATCAACCCGACTTGCCAGTTAACACCCACCACGCCCGTGTTATTGTTGCCAACCGCGCCGATCGTTCCGGCGACGTGTGTCGCGTGGCTCTCGGCGGGAATCGTGCCGGTGTTTACAGCGAAGTTGTAGCCATGGACATCGTCGATGAATCCGTTCCCATCATCGTCAATTCCATTTCCCGGTATCTCGCCCGGGTTCGTCCAAACGTTGGCCTGCAAATCGGGATGATTAATATCCATGCCTTCGTCTATAACGCCGACGACAATGGAGTTGCTGCCCGTGGTAGTGTTCCATGCCTGCGGTGCGCCGATTATCGACAAACCGAAAAGCTCGTTACTCAGGAACAGCGGGTCATTTGGTGTGACAGCCGGATACAACAAATAGTTCGGCTCGGCATAAAGAACATCCGGCTGCTGTTTCAGTGCTGCAATAGCGGCGTGGGTATCTTCGGGATTAACATAGGCCTTGCGTAAGCCGGGAACAATATCCGCCCCTTCAAAGCGTTCAACCTGAATCGAAAGCTGTCTACCCTCCGCGCTTAGCGTGGTCGCGCGCGTCTGCCGCCTGGCTTGCAGCTCGCTTCGGTATCGCACCAGCACTTCGCCGGGCACTGCTTCAGGTCGCGACTGTTTCCCCTTTTCGTTCGGCTGAATCTCTCCCTGGGTCGCGCTCGACGTTGACGGCAAGGGCGCCACGAAAAGAAGACAAAGAATAATTACGAAAGAAAAGGCGATAGCCAGACGTGTACGTGCCGACTTGGCTGCGAAAAACGAACGCGGCATGAGGTAATTCTCCTGGTATGAAAGTAAATCTATTGCTCGGAGTCGGATTGGGGAGTGCAATGCTCGGGTAAGACATCCCAAGATGGCGTTTTTAAACGAATAACCACAGTAACTATGGCGACGCCGCGGGTAAATATATAACAATTTCCTTCCGGCTTACAGCCGTCAGCGGCCAAGCTGCCGCTCTGGTTCACAATCATCCGCGGCGTGCCGAGTTGATCAGCGACCTGGGATCAACTAATCGAAGCGGATTGCCAACTACGTACGCATATCGATTTAAACTCTGAGGATTGAGTTTTGATCCACCGAAAGTGTCAGCGCTAGTGAATCTCCCTTGAATCGATGAGAGGTATCTGGCGCCGAAGTAATCGAGCCCGGTTTCATTATCCCGTTTCTTTGCGGGTTAAGAACGTGTAGTTGAACCACGCGCCCGCATCCGCGCGAGAGCAAGTTGTCAAAGAACCGTCAGCAGCTAAGAGAAAAGCGGCGGCTCGAAGCGACAAGTACTAGCTTCGGCTCAGAGCTGCTGAGAAGTCACTCACCGCATTATAACCAAGCCTTGTGGTTCAAGCCTGCGCTTTGGAGCTGCAGTTTTAGACGGCTCGCGGTCGCTCTGCAAGTGAGCGCAGATGTGTTGATCTTCGGCGCGGATGAGCGCGGCCCGGACGGCGATCTCCGCCTGCAGTTCGAAGCCATCTCGAAGTTTGCCGCTGAAGAAAAGAAAGTTATCAAGGCGTTGCTGGAAGGAATGATCCTCAAGCACGAAGCTAAGCGCTGGTCCTCCGCTGCGTGAGACAACTACCTTATTTGCACTTTGTGGCTTCTGCGGTTTTCAAAAGTTCAGCAAGTTCCTTATAGCCCCTTGCCCGAGCAATGTCTCCCGCTGTGCCGCCTGGTCTTCCATAGCAAACGTCGGCCCCTCGTTCCAGTAAGATTCGAACGACATCCATGTGTCCGTAGGAAGCCGCCGTATTCAATGGGGTGTTCTCAAAGTCTGCTACGTGATTTACTTGCGCTCCGTTGTCCAATAGCAGCCGCGCGGCGTCTGCCTGGCCTCTTGCAGCGGCTTCCTGTAAGGGAGGGTAGGAATCATCCACGGAGTAAAGGCTGGCAACTAACAGTTGCGTTACGAGTCGGAGTCCGGGTCAACTCTTTGACCTTTTCCGTGAGCTTGATGATTGATGGAAATTCTGAGCGCGTCACACAATCAGGTAGGTGTTCAATCACCGAAAGCGTTGCCCGATTTGCTCGGTGCCGAAGGTGCCGATGCCGTTGAGTCGGAAGCTGAATACCATGCGGTTTTCCTGTCTGACACCCACATTAAAAGTGTAGTTCTGCGCCGTCACCGCGCAGCAGTCCCAACTGTAGCCGACCGTCACCGTGGAGCTGATGAGGGAGCGGCCATTGGTCCCCGGGCGCGTTTGAAAATCGAAGAAGAAAGACGCGCCGCCAAACAGTCCGCGTTCGCGATCGCCTAAAAAGATCGAAGGGCTCCATTGCGAGCCGCGCAGCGTTCCTGGCTCCTTGCCGCGCGCGTCAGCGAATTGAGAAAGCCCGGGGACAAGCTCAACCGCGCGCGTGTAGTAAAAACTTTGGAACGCTTGTATCAAAGGTCGATTGATGCCAAAGGTTGTCGATAGCGCGCGGATGCCACCGCCGCGCGTGTCCAGGTCGCTACGGAGGTCGACAAAAATGTCGGCACGCGGACGGTAACGCGCTTCAATGTTGAGCGGCGAGAAAGCCCTGGGGACTCCGCCGTAGCTGAAACCCGAAAGCGTATTGATTGGATAAAACTGATTTCGCTGTCCGGGGACCAGAGCGCCGCCAAAAAAGCGATCGAAGAAATATTTACCGCGCACTGTGATCGTCAATGCCTCGTAAGGCTGCGCTGAGATCGGAACCTTCTGTCTGGTTCTGGTCGCTTTATCGGCGGCGCTGCTGACATTCTCGGTTGAGCGTCGCGTGAAAAAGCGATTGGAAATCCCAAACTCGATCTCGTTTGTGTCGGCAACTGCGTCAACGTAATCAAAGCGAATAATGCGATCGAAATTATTCACGCCCGCAATGCGGCGATAAGTAATGTAGGGCTCGATTAGATGACGAAAGAAGAAACTCCCATCGCTGTGATGAAAGTCTTTTGCCAGAGGCGGTGGCCGAATGTCCAGCTCAAACTCTCCATATCCTCTGGTTATGTCGCGACTGAGTATCGCTCGATTGGTGGGGTCGATGGAGTTCGAATAGAAGGTCGCGCGGCCCCCCGCCGTCGCGGTAATCGACACGCCGTAAAAATAGAGGGGGATCTGGATACGAGGGTGGAAATCGAGACGCTGGACCATCGAAGGCGAGACTATCGGATCGCCACCCACGTCGCGTCTGAAGGCAATCAGATCGTCAACAGTTTCCTTTCTGCTGACGCCTTCAGCGCCGCCTTCAAAGGAAAAATATACCGGCAGTTGCTTCAGAAAATTCAGCGGCGACGCCCGCTTTTCCAAAGTCACGCTGGGTAGTTCGCGAATGCGAATTCGTGAGTTTGGCAAACTCGTCACCTGCGAGCGCGCCAGAAAGTTAAAACTGTAGTCGCCGTAATCCTTGTTGACGAAAACCTGCGAACGTTCTTCCGGCGAAATCGCCTGCTGGATACTGTCGGAAAAAACCTGGCGGTAGGACAGGTTGGACGTGACGTTTACGTCGGCCGCCGCGATGAATCCGTTCGGAAAATAGTGAACGCCCTCCACGTATAAACTCGAGCCACCCTGATCCGGATGATTCGCATCGGCCTTGTGTCCCAGCACCCGATCCTTAACGATATAAAACCCGGCGTTGAAAAATGACCGCGAATTAGCGCGCGTGCGCAAGTCGGCTCCAAAACCGATGCCCCGCGAAGTGTAGATATCATTTCGCAGCGTAACGTCGGCTGATCGCCCAAGCGTTTGGTAGTAGCCGCTGGATAATCGAAAGCCTTTCTTGCCGGAACCGCCGAAGGTTGGCGTCAGAAATCCTGAAGCGCGGTCGCGCGGCTTGATGGAAACCGAAGCATAAGGAAGATAAAAAATCGGCACCCCCTTAACGCGCAGGTTTGGCGAATAGACGCGCACGCGGTCGCCTGTCTTTATCTTTGCGCGCTTGGCGTGAAAGCTCCATTTCGGCACGTCTTCATCACACGCAGTAATTTGCACGTTGGTGGCGATAATCGTATCCAGGCTGACTTTCTCCACGCGGTCGGCAGTGAAATATACGCGCGTGCCGTCTTGCGTTTGATTTGTGAAACCGGTGGAGTTAACAAAGAATCCGGTCTTCGTTCGATAGTTCCATTCGGCGCTCGAGCCGGTGATTCGTTGCTGATCGCCCTGATCGAATACAACGTTGCCTTCCGCGACTACTTTGTTCGTCGCTTCGTAGACCGTAACCTTGTCAGCCTGCAAACGGTAAGTACCGATGCGCGCGTCGACGTTTCCTTCGTACACAAAAACGCGCGCGTCTTGCGGTCCGGAAACAGTCTGCGTTCCGGCATCGACCTTGAGCAAGTCACCCGCTTCAGTTGCTGCCCCTTGTTTGGCGCGAACTCGGGGCCTGACCGGTTGATCTTGAGTTAACGGATTGACGTTTGGCGTGTCCGTCATCGGGTTTGTGACTTTGCGATCGACGGGATTGGTTTGTTGCGCGCGAACGGCGACGTGTGAAGCAACATTTAGGAGTGCGATCAAAAACGCAAACCGAACGAGGGCAGAATTACTGCTTGAAGGAAAAGCAACGCGCAAAAGAAAGTGAAGACCTCCCGGAACGGAGCTGGCGAGCACTGTATCCGGCAAAAGCGCGCGCCTATTTTATTAGAACGAGTCCGATGCTAACACGAAAAAGCAGGACGCAGTAAGCAGGAGGCAGACGGCAGAAGATAAGATTTTCCATTTCTCATTCATCAATGGTCATTTTCCATTGGTGAACGTCCTCCAGTCCGAAATGCCAAATGACAACTGATAAATTCTGATAAATGACAAATGGAAAATCGTTCTTCCTGCTCCGGCCTCCTGCTCCGGCCTCCTGCCCACTACCCATCGCTCACCGCTCACTTCTCTTCTGTTATGATTCGTCCAGTGAAAGAAGCAACGCGCATCATGATCGTCGCCGGCGAGGCCTCTGGCGATGCGCACGCGGCGGCGCTTGTTAATGCCCTGCGAGCTGCCGACTCCGGTGCGCAGTTTGAATTCTTCGGCGCCACCGGAGCATTACTAAGAGCAGCCGGCGTAGACTCGATTGTCCACACAGACAGTCTTTCAATCGTGGGATTGTTGGAAATTGGCAGGACCCTGCCAAAATTTTGGCGGGCCTTTAAATTACTAAAGCAGGCGGCGCTTACAAGACAACCGGACGCGGTGATTCTGGTTGACTGGCCCGATTTCAATTTGCGACTGGCGCACGCGCTTCATCGTCGCGGCCTGAAAATCATCTACTACATTAGCCCGCAACTATGGGCCTGGCGTTCGTATCGCGCCCGCAGCATTCGCCGCGACGTCGATCTCCTGATTTCAATTCTCCCCTTCGAAAAGAATTGGTACGCCGAGCGCGGCATCAATAACGTCGAGTTTGTAGGTCATCCGCTCGCCGGCGAAGTGCGCGCTCGTTACGATCGCGCGGAGTTTTGCCGGCAGATGAAGCTCGATTCCAGATTACCTATTATCTCGCTTCTCCCAGGCAGCCGTCGCAAGGAAGTGGAACGCATTCTGCCGGCGATGCTCGAGGCCGCCGCACTCATTTCTGACCGCCGCCCCGACGTTCAATTCGTTGTTGTGGTCGCGCCCGGCCGCTCCTCGGATGAAATAAGAGACATTGTTCGTGCGCAACGCGCTACGCCTCTGCCACTACCATCGTGCCTGCACATTGTCTCCGGCGAATCACGCGAAGCTCTGGCGGCTTCAGACGTGGCGGCGGTTGCGAGTGGCACTGCAACATTGGAAGCCGCATTACTCGGCACGCCGATGGTGATTGTCTACAAGGAGTCGGCGATCAACTGGCACACGCTGGGAAGTTTGATCACCACCGACCACTACGGCCTGGTGAATTTGGTAGCAGGCGAACGCGTGGCGACTGAACTAATGCAGGATGAGTTAAACGGCGAGAGGTTAGCGAACGAGTTGCTCTCGCTACTCGATGAGAAAAGAAACGAGAATGCGCGTCAACGTTTGCGCGAGGTAGCCAATCAGCTTGGTGAGGGCGGCGCATCCGAGCGGGCCGCCGAGCACATCCTCGCTGCGCTCCAATAAGAATGCGGCTTTGCCGCCTGATGTGCGGAAGGTCTCTGACCCTCCGAGACGCTTCACTTCTTTTCTTGGGCTACGCCCAGTTGGGGCGCAGCCCCCTGAATTTCATAAGCAGCTTTTTCGGTGGGGCGAAGCCACCACCGCACATCAGGTGGCACAGCCACGAAAACCATCAGAAGTTTTTAGAGCTGGTGTGAGTAGGTCACTAATCACTCTGGCTTTTCTTGAGTTCTTCTAACTGCCTTCTCAGTTCCTTAATCTCCTCTCGCATTTGTGGCAGACGACCCAGGTGAGCGTTCAGGCGCTTGTATTCATCGAGCGGCTGAATCGGAATGCCCCACCAAACACCCGGCCGCACAATTTTGCCCGGCAGGATTCCTGCTTTTGAACCAATCACCGCGCCGCTTTGCACGCGTATGTGATCGCCAAATCCAACCTGTCCGCCAATCACCACGTCGTCTTCGATAATTACGCTGCCGCTTATTCCGGTTTGCGCGGCGATTACAACTCGTGCCCCGATATCGCAGTTGTGGCCCACGTGGACGAGATTATCAATCTTTGTCCCGCGACCAATTCGGGTTTGTCCCAGCGCGGCTCGATCAACACAAGTGTGGGCTCCCAACTCGACATCGTCTTCAATGACAACCGTTCCCCGCTGCGGAAACTTGTGATAGCCCGTGTCATCGCGTACATAGCCAAACCCATCGGCGCCGATGCAAACGCCCGCATGTAGAATCACGCGATCGCCAATCGTCACATCGTCGTAGAGAATGACGCCCGGATGGAGCACACAGTCGCGGCCAACGGTGACGTGGTCGCCAATGACAACGCCGGCTTCAATGCGCGTGCCAGATCCGATTCGGGTGCCTTCGCCTATAGCAACATGCGGGCCGATGAAAACCGTCAGATCGATGTCCGCGCTTTCCGCAATCACCGCTGAAGGGTGGACGAATGGTTCACGACGTTTTTGCGGGTGCAAAAGCCCGGCAACCAAGGCGAACGCCAGTTTGGGTTTTGAAACTTCAATAAGCGCCGGCTCCAAAGCTTGTTCTGTTGCCGGGCCATTGCCGGACGAGAGGAAATCCTTCGGCACAATCAGGCACGCTGCTCGACTCGATCTTCCGGCTTCAAAAAACTTCTCGTCCTCAACGTAAGCAATGTCGCCCGCCCCGGCCGAATCAAGATTGGCGACCCGCTCTATTCGAATATTCCCGTCACCAACGAGGCTGCCGGCGACGTGCTCTGCTAGTTCAGATATAGTCAATGATTTCGTCTCAGACATGGATTAACACTCAGAATAAAGCGTGGCTGGGCATTCCGGCCAGTGGCGAGGTGATATTATACTTTCTCACCAATAGTCAAGGGCCTTAAAGTGTCTGCGGCGGGACCAAGGTAGCCCTGGAGACTCGAGCGGCTATTGCCTTTTCGCCTTGCCATGCCACAACAGACCCACTATCATGACGCGGTTGGAAATTGCCGATATTATTTTGTGTCGAGCCCGGCAGCTATTTAGAAATAGACTCGTTTTCATTGATGTTTCAGGCGTTTGGTAACTCGGGCGCCGTGAGGAGAAGGTTTCATTGTTTAGCGATCAATTTCGTCGAGGGGAATCGGAAAAAAGCAAACTCGCTGGAGTGAAGAGCTCCAAGTTGCTCTCGAATCTTTCCGGCGTTGCCTGGAAGGCTTTTCAGTCAGTCAATAAGCGGCTGCCCGAAGGCGAAGCGATCCGCCCGAATTGGGCGCCTGGGCCGCTGCTGAAGTCTTACGAGCGCACCTCGCCGCCGCTCGGCTTCCCACGCGAGACCGACAGTCTTTGTCCCCGTTGTGTCAAAGAAGTTCGCGACGCCGTCATCAGCGGCGAAACCACGCTCGAATCGTTGATGAACGAGCATCCGGGCGAAATCAAAGCTCAGATAGTGGAAGAGAACGGACAGGTGGTCATGCGCAAGACCTGCCCGAAGCACGGCGAGTTTGTTGACGTGATGGCAACTGACCCCGCGTTCCTCGAGCGGATCGAATCGCTCTTCTTCGGGCGCGACTTTCGCGCTGCTGAAGATTCCCACGTGCATCGTCATGGCACGTCAAACATCAAGTTTGGTCGTGGCGCTGTCTTGACCGTGGATCTTACCAATCGCTGCAACATGATGTGCAATCCGTGCTTCATGGATGCAAATCAGGTTGGTTACGTTCACGAGCCGACATACGAAGACACGAAAGCGATTCTCGATCGCGCTGTGTCATTCAAACCAAAACGCCAGATCATCATTCTCTTCTCCGGTGGCGAGCCGACGCTTTCGCCTTACTATCTCGAGGCCGTCGCTTATGCGAAGAAAGTCGGATTCTACAGAATCCTGGCCGCCACCAACGGCATACGCTTCGCCGAAGACATTGAGTTTTGCAAAGCGGCCAAGGCTGCCGGACAACACGGCGTGTATCTTCAGTTTGACGGCGTCAGCGAAGAGAAAAACAGACACCGCGGCGTGGGCAACTTGTTTGATGTGAAGCAGCAGGCGATTGAAAATCTCGCCAGCGTCGGGATTAAGGTCACGCTGGTTACGACCATCGTCAACACAATCAACAACGATGGCATCGGCCAGATTGTCGAGTTCGCGGCGAAGAACATCGATAAGGTGCAAACGATCGCGTTCCAGCCGGTTTCATTCACCGGCCGCGACGAAGACATTTCCGACGCCTTGCGCATCAAGCAGCGTTACACCCTGGCCGGCATGACTCACGATCTGAATGATCAGCTTGGCGGACAACTGCGACCGTTGCGCGACTGGTTCCCGCTCTCGTCTTATTCGGCATTCACGAGCGTGATGGACATGCTGCAAGGCGCTGACGCGCCCTGGGGCTGGTCGTCGTGCAATTGCCACCCTAACTGCGGCATCTTCACCTTGATGGTCGTCAACCGGAAGACCGGCGAGTTTAAATCGCTGTTTGAGTTTTTCGATTACGAGCAGTTCATGAAAGACGTTGCCACCATCACGGACACGGCGCGCGGCAAGAAACTCTCCTACGCTCAGCTCGGTATGGCGATCCTGCGAAACTTCAACGCCGAGCAGGCGCCTGAGGGATTTCCGATCTCACAGATCTTGAATCTCTTCAAACCCTCGTCGACAAACTCCAGCTCAGACCGCAACGATCGGATGAAGGCCGACAAGGCCGAAGATCCTAACGACATCTGGCGCGTGCTCTGCGTCGAAGGCATGTGGTTTCAGGATCTCTTCAACTATGATTTTCGCCGCACCGAGATGTGCGTGATTCCTTACGGCACGCAGGAAGGGGAAATCTCCTTCTGCGCCTACAACACCGGCGTGGGCTGGCGGCAAATTATCGAGAACATGCACAAGACCGCAAACCTGGGCGAATGGTATGAAGAGCATGGACGCCATGCCGTTTACGCCGCGGGTCACGACGTTCCGGGAATTTCCAAGAAGCATTCGCTTAGCCTGCCAATCATTCAGGCCGTCCTCGCCGAAGACTCGGATGAGAAGCCCGTGGTTGTTTCGCCTTACCTGGTTCAAGAGCACGAAGAAGAATCCGTTTCTGTCTAGTATCTGTTGAACAAGTAACGATCTTTCATGAATGCTGCCGACCTTTGCAGGTTGGTAAGTCGTTCGCTTCTTTCCTCGCTCAATCGAAAGGAAAATCATGGAATCCAAGAGCCGAATTGCTCTATTCGTTGGATTTTATCTCGCTCTTGCTTTATCAGGGTTCGCTCAACAGAAAACATCAAACGGCAATGAGAAGGCGCCCGAACAAACCCAGACCTCAGCAACAGTCGCAAATGCGCCAAAGGCACCCTTGGCGTTTGGTCTTTCCGAGGACACGCCTGTACGGATGAAGCTAACGCGCACGATGTCTTCCCAAGATGCCACCTTAAATGAAAAGGTAGATTTTGAAGTGCTTGAGGACGTCAAGGTCGGCGATGTAGTTGTCATTCAGCATGGGGCAATGGCGATCGCGACCGTGACCGAAGCTCAACATAAACGCAGAATGGGTCGCGCCGGAAAACTGAATATGAACATTGACTATGTGCAGTTGGTTTCCGGTGAGAAAGTGCCCCTTCGCGCCGTCAAAGGAGGCAGTGGTGGAAATCACACCGGGGCAATGACCGGAGCGATTGTTGCCACCAGCATTGTCTTTTTCCCAGCCGCACCCTTTTTTCTGTTTATGCATGGCAAAGACATCACGATTCCAAAGGGTACTGAGATTACAGCGTACACTGCGGCCGATACGCCCCTCGATCCGTTGAAGTTCACAAGTGCGGCGCCGGCGAATTCGTCTTCCGTGCATCAGCCACAATCAGCGGCGTCGGTTGATGCCACCGAACATTCCACTGTTATTGTTAAGTCGAGTCCAGATGCTGCGGAAGTTACAATCGATGGTAAGTTCATCGGCAGCACACCTTCTACAGTGAAACTAGCGCCCGGAGAACATACCGTCATCATCGATAAGCCCGGGTTCAAATCCTGGCAGCGCACGCTCAGCGTAACTAACAGCGGTAGCGTTACGGTCGATGCAACCTTAGAGAAAGTTCCATAGTTGTGTACTAATCTACTGTAGGCGGCTGTTCAACGCCGGACTCGTTAATCAATGCGTGGCAGGCGCCACGCATTTTTTATTGCCTAAGCGAGTTCCTTTATCTTCACGGCACTGCGCTTGCACGTTTGCGACTTAACGAATAGACCAAAGTCGGAGACCTGCAAATGAAAAGCGTACTATTATTATTATTGGCTGTATTTGTATTCGACTCCACGCTATTAGCGCAGAGTCCGGCTTCGCTAGCCGGGGCAATAAAAACCATCCAACAGTCGCAATCGACTGGACCTTCGCTACCTGCTCAAACGAAGACATCGGACATCAAAATTCCAGACGGCACGCCTCTTGAGATCGAAGCGCCTTACACATTCAGCTCAATGGATTTCAAGCCTAACGATAAGATTAGTTTTCGCGTAGTTGACCCGGTTAAGATCGACGGAGTTACCGTTATCGAGCAGGGAGCGACCGTGACGGGACGCGTTGAGCAGGCGAAGAGGGGCGGCCACTGGGGCAAGGCAGGGCTCTTTGTTTGGACTATGCAGACAGTAACTGCAGTAGATGGATCACAAGTCCCCCTCAGAGCAACTTCGGTGCGTCTTAGAGGAGACAGCAAAGGAGCAAAAGTGGCTACGGCGATGATCATTACCGGCGCACTGATGCCTCTTATCGCTCCGGTTGCGCTCTTGCACGGATTCAAAAGAGGTGAAAACGCCTACATCCCGGCTGGCAAGCGGTACACACTTTTTGTTGAAGCAAACTCGCCTGGAAGGCCCGGCCCGGCTTTAGTTAAATGACCTCAAGGCTCTCGTTAGGTTTGGGAACCTTTCGATTGTCGTTGCACCTGGCGCAGTTGGCCCACAATATCGCGCAGGCGGATGGCAAGTTCCTCGATCGTTTGGGCGCGCTTGCGCGCTTTCTCGTTGAGCTCCTCGCGGAGCAGCAACTGGGCCTGGCCCAGGACTCCGGCAAGCGGATTATTGATCTCATGCCTCACGCGAGCAATCAACTTCGCCACTTCGTCTATTCGTGCTTCGTAATCCACTACGAGCGCGCGCAGTTCTTCGACATCAATTTGTGTTGAATTATTCTCGGCTGAATCAACTTGTGAACTGATCGCCGCAGCCTGTCTGTCAGGTTTGGTCATGTCACTCCCACCCCCGAAACAAAGTTTTCAAATGTGTGGGAGCACAAACGTGTAAGTGTCTTTAATGCGGCTGCTGCGTGCTTATTGTGCCTCGATCGTACTGAATAGTAAATAGTTTTAATGATAAATATGGTGAATAGTAGGTGGTAAATAGTGAATAGGAGAAACTGACGCAGGGGGCCTGCGTGCGCGAGATTCGTAGTAAGCATGGTCGCCGAAGATATTAATGGCCCATTCGCATTCACTATTTACCATTCACCATTTACCATTAACTAGCAGGCTGGTTGACAAAGAAAAGCCTCTGCACTTACATTGAAATTCCTCTTACTGGGAGGTCGTCTAACGGTAGGACTGCGGACTCTGAATCCGCCTATCGGG
>DIYZ01000034.1:0-252 GCA_002427845.1 Chloracidobacterium sp. UBA6041
TGGAAGAAACGGACGTGTTTGGCGTTCAGGATCCTCACACGGACGAGCTTGGATTCGTCAGCATCATGGGCAACGTTGGAGAATACGAAGCCGTTGCCGTCTATCGAGGCGCTGAAGGTTTGTATGCCTTCATTGATTTTCAATCCGATCCAGCGGCAAGTCTCGATCGATTGATTGAGATCCCTCAGCTGCAACTTTCATTTAATGAACGAAAGTTTCTCGAGAAACGCGATCGCGATCTGCTGAAGCAAG
>DIYZ01000034.1:443-5834 GCA_002427845.1 Chloracidobacterium sp. UBA6041
TATCTGCCATGGTTCATCACGCGCGCAGAAGCGCGTCTACTCGTTCACGCTTTATCGCAAACCCTGAATGTGGCGACAAGGGTCGCTGCCGAGCCGGATAGCCTGCAACCGCCGCAAGGCGCAGGCAAGAATGCGTTCCTGGTTCGCGTCGCGCGCAAAGAGGAATCGGAGCTGGTTTGGGAGGATCAGATCAAACGCATTCCACGTCCGGAACCTGACGATATCTGCGTCAGTATTGATAACTCGATACTGAGCCAACTCAAACTGGTTCGTCCCGGCACTCTGCAACTCGAAACTGATCTATTCATTGCACCAGGAAAGATTGGGAAGCGTGGAGAAAGGCCACTGACCGTCTATGGGCTGATGATTGCCGATCGCCGGAGCGGATTCATTTACGGGTTTGAGGCCCTCACAGCGGAAAAGTCATTGGCCGCGATGTATGGAAGAGTTCCGGAAGCGGTTTGCAGATTACTTTTGCAAAGCAAGGTATTGCCAAAACATCTCGTTCTTCGTTCACATCTATTACTCACTCTGCTCGAGGCTGTCGCTAAGGAACTAAAGATTCAACTCCGCTATTCCGAGGAATTGCCAGGCATTGACGAAGCCACAAAGTCGCTGGGCAAATGGTTACACGACGGCAAAATGTAAGCACCTCTGATTAAGTCGGAAGAAGGCCATCTGAAGGCAGAGCTTCGTGCTCGGGAACCTTGTTCCGAGCTTCCCTTAGTTCGTCGACCTCGTCGCTAATCAAAGAGGCTGCGGCAAACTATCGGTTTGAAGTCTGAAATATTTACGAGGGGTTTTCTAATGACAATGGAAAATTCTGCAACTACCGGGAGTGAGGAAATTAAGGTCTTCATCTCGAATCGCGAGTCGAAGTGTGATGAGTGTGGCGAAGAGTTGGGAAGGAAGGCGTGGATTACTTTGGAGCGAGATAAAGGCGCGTTGTGCCTCTCGTGCGCTGATCTCGATCAGCTGACGTTTCTTCCTGCCGGCGATGCCGCACTCACGCGGCGCGCGCGAAAACATTCAGCGCTCTCAGCCGTGGTTTTGAAATTTAGCCGGGCACGCAGACGCTATGAGCGGCAAGGACTCCTCGTCGAAGATGAGGCGTTAGAGCAGGCGGAAGCTGAATGCCTGGCAGACAGCGACGCCAGGGCACGCCGACGCGAGCGTGAAGAGGAGCGGCGTGCGGAAGTGGATTCACGGTACGTCCAGGAATTTGCCAAACGCGTGAGAGAACTCTTTGCCAATTGTCCGCCAGGGCGTGAGCAGCAGATCGCCGAGCATGCCTGCCGCAAATATAGTGGCCGGGTGGGACGTTCGGCGGCGGCAAAGAGCCTGGACGAAGAGGCGATACAACTGGCTGTGAGAGCGCACATCAGGCATCGCGAGACAAATTACGATGAACTGCTGGGAAAAGGTTTGTACAGGGGAGAGGCGAGAGCGCGAGTTAGAGATCGCGTGGAGGAGGTTTGCGCGCGGTGGCAGGGGAGCGGGGAGCAGAGGGCCGGGAACCGGAAACCGGAAACCGGGCAGACGTGAGCGGTGAGGGCCGAAATTTATGGCGGAATCAATGTCGAGGAGTATCATAGGGAGCAAACAGCAAGCAGTATGCAATGAGCTGTAAGCAGTGCGCAGTAAGCAGTGAGTATTTAGGCACTTATTACGAGGCCCGGCATTCATAACGCGGCCGCCATTGATAATTTGGCAGGCCATCCATAGCTCGGAGAGCATTCATGATTCGGAGGCGTAATGAGCTCGGTTGACCCGAAACGTGCGCTCCTGCATTACCGCATCATCAGCAAAATCGGCCAGGGCGGGATGGGCCAGGTTTATAAGGCTGAGGATACAAAGCTTGGCCGCCACGTAGCCCTCAAACTTCTCACCGCCGAGGCTACCGAAGACACCATGGCCAGACGCCGGCTGCTGAAAGAAGCGCAGTCAGCTTCCGCACTCAACCATCCCAACATTGTTACCATTCATGCGATTGAAGAAGCCGACGGCCTCGACTTCATCGTGATGGAATACGTCGAGGGAGAGACGTTGAAGGCATACATCGAGCGCAGCGGCGCATTGCCGCTAACAACCCTCCTCGACATTGGGATCCAGGTGACCGATGCGCTCGACGCAGCGCATGCAATCGGTCTCATTCATCGCGACATCAAGCCGGCAAACATCCTGATTACACCGCGCGGGCAGGCCAAAGTTGCCGACTTCGGTCTTGCGAAGATGGTCCGCCCTGCCACCAACGAAGTAGACTTCGAAGCGCCGACTCTCGTCGAACTCACCGACGCCGGCGCCATACTAGGGACAGTCGCATACATGTCGCCCGAGCAAACCCGCGGCGAGTCTCTGGATCTGCGTTCTGAGATTTTTTCCCTCGGCTCTGTGCTCTACGAAGCAGCAACGAGGACAGTGCCTTTCAGTGGCCCAAGCATGCTGGCAATCATGCACGCGATCGCGGCAACTGATCCGCCGCCGCCCAGCCGGGTAAGGCCCGAATTGCCGCGCGAGTTTGATCTGATTCTTGAACGCGCCCTGGCAAAAGACAAACAACAGCGCTATGACTCGGCCGCGGAGATGGGTGACGCGCTGCGCAGTTTGCGTTCAACCATGACCGGAAGCTGGGCCGGCTTCCCGATCGTGTACGACGCAGATTTGCTGGAACAGGGCGGCCCGTCGTTTGTTGGGCGTGAGCCGGAGATGATGAAGCTTGACGGCTTCCTGCGACAGACAATTGCAGGCACGGGCCGTGTCGTGTTTATTACGGGCGAACCAGGAATTGGAAAGACGTCGCTATCGGACGAATTCCTGCGCCGCGCGCGCAAGCAATATCCGGGTCTGCTGGTTTCTCGCGGCCGCTGCGTCGAGCAATACGGCACGGGCGAGGCTTATCTGCCGTTTCTCGATGCCATGTCCGGTCTGCTAAGCGCTCCGGGTCGTGAACGGATTGCGGCTGTGATGCGCACTTACGCTCCCACCTGGTGCATGGAATTGCCAACGGCATTTGTAACCGCTGGGTCGCTCGAACGTTTACAGCAGGAAACAATCGGCGCCACCAAAGAACGCATGATGCGCGAACTGGGCGACGCGCTCGGCATGCTGGCGACCAACTCGCCCATTGCCCTGCTTTTGGAGGATCTGCACTGGGCCGATCCATCAAGTCTCGATCTGCTGCGCCACCTCTGTCAGCGCATCGGCAATCAGCGGCTATTAATTGCCGGCACCTTCCGGCCGGAAGACATTGAGCTCAGCAATCACCCGTTGAAGAGTTACAAAGCAGAGATGCAGGCACACAAGCTTTGTGAAGAAGTGGCGCTCGGTTCGTTGAGTCGCGAGCACATTGCCGCATATCTCGACGCCACTTTTGCGCCCAACGATTTTCCGCCGGAGCTAACTTCCCTGGTTCATGACAAGACCGAAGGACATCCGCTGTTTGCTACCAGCCTGCTGCAATACCTGAGCGAACGCGGAGACATAGCGAAGGTCAACACACACTGGTCACTCGCCCGCCCGCTTTCGGAGATGGAGCTCGAGGCTCCCGAGAGCGTGCGCAGCATGATCAGCAAGAAGATTGACGCGCTGGAAGAAGCGGAGCGGCGGGCGCTCGAGTATGCCAGCATTGAAGGTGCGGAATTTCTTTCGACCGTGATCGCCAGCCTGCTGGGTGTTGACGAGATTGACCTTGAGGAACAATTGGCCCACCTGGAGAAAACTCATCGCTTGATCGAGACCCGCGGCGAAGAGGAGTTGCCAGACGGCGCGCTAGCGACACGTTATCGTTTTGCGCATGCGCTCTACCAGAATCAATTGTACGGGAATATGGTAAACAAACGCCGTATCATGCTTCACCTGCAGGCCGGAGAGCAGTTGGTCCAGCACTACGGCAAGCGTGCGCCGCAGATTGCGACCCAGCTCGCCATGCACTTCGAACGTGGGCGCAATTTTGGACGGGCGGTTGAATATCTGATTCACGCCGGAGATAACGCGACAAAACTTTACGCTTATGCAGAAGCTGAAAAGCTCTATACCCACGCTCTAAGTCTGGTAGAGAAACTTCCCAGTGGGGAGCAGACCGAGAACCTTTTGACGCTCTATCAAAAGCGAGGGACGGCTAATCACATGCTAAGCCGTTTTCCTCCGGCTGTTAGCGATTTCACAAAGATGCTCGAGCAGGCGCGTGCACTGAACGCTTTGGAACTTCAATCCGCCGCGCTGAACGCGCTGACACTGACTCTCTTTTTCTCGCACCGCCTTGAGGAAACCGCCGCGCGTGCCGCAGAGGCCCTGGATGTAGCCGAGCGTGCCGGCAGCGAAAAGCTACGCGTTGAGACAATGTGCCTGGTTGGGCTAAAGCATCTCTGCTACGGTGAGTTAAAAGAAGCCAAGACGGTTTTGGACGACGTTATAACTACCGCTAGAGCGCTCAATCACACTCCTGCGCTCTCGAGTGGGCTGACGTGGCGTGGCTGTCTCCACTTTTTCCAATCCGAATATGAAGCCGCGATAGAGCTCGAAACGGAAGCTAACCGTTTGGCGTCGGAGTTGCGCGATGGTTTTCTGTTGTTGACCTCGCTTTTCTTCCTCGGTCTGGCGCGCGGAAATCTGGGCAGAATGTCGGCAGCGCTCGCAACTCTTCATGAAGCAATCGACAAAGCGCGCCGCAATGGGGATCTCTTTTGGTATCCGCGTATGCCCAACTGTATTGGGTGGCTCCATCGGGAGCTGCAAGACTTCGAAGGCGCGCGCAAATACGATCAGGAGGGAGTTGAAGTTGCGCGCGAACATCACGTACTGGAAGCAGAAGCGAACTCGCTGATCAACCTCGGCCTCGATTACACGCACGCGGGCGACGTGGAAAAAACGGTCTCAGCGTTTCATGAGGTGGAAGATATATTTGCGCGCGATGCGTGGTTTCGCTGGCGCTATAACATTCGCTTGCAGGCCGCGACCGCTGAGCACTGGCTGCTCCTGGGAGATTTGGAAAAGGCGCGCGAGTTTGCATTGCGACTGCAAGAAACCGCGACCGAGTATGAGGCACACAAGTATATCTGCGTCGCTCACAAGCTGATGGCTGAGGTGGAAATCGCCAGTGGAGATTTCGCAGAAGCGCAAAAGCAATTCGATGGGGCGTTTCAGGAGTTGCAAAAGTATCCGGCACCGCTCACCGGCTGGAAAACTTATGCGGAACTGGGTCGCCTTAAGTTGCAGTTGGGCGACTCTTCCTCGGCGCGCGCGGCGTTTGCTCAAGCTGCGGAGATCGTCAACACAATCGCAGCGAACGTTGCTGAAACAGAACTGCGGGAAACATTCATGAATTCTGCGCCGGTGAAAGAGATTATGAGGGCTCCACGCAGCAGTGAGCGGTGAGCAGTCAGCAATCAGCAA
>DIYZ01000034.1:6060-6489 GCA_002427845.1 Chloracidobacterium sp. UBA6041
TCAGCAATCAGCAAGGCCGCGGATTCATCTCCAGCGCCGGTCGCTGAGAGTGGTGTCGATTTTTTCGAGGAGGGCGATGGCGTCGAAGGGTTTGGGGAAGACTTCAACGCAGCCGGCGGCGCGGACGTCGCCTTTGACGGCCTCAGTCAAATACGCGCTCACCACGAAGATTGGTATGTGGGAAAGTTTTGGTTGCGCGTGGATGCGGCGCGCGGCTTCCACTCCGTCCATCTCCGGCAAAGACAAGTCCATCAGGATCAGATCGGGATAGGTTGCACTCGCCTTCAACACACCTTCGATGCCGTCCTCTGCTTCGATCACGTTGTAACCTTGCTTGCGAAGTAACGCCGAGAGTAACTCGCGTGTGTCGGTGTAATCTTCGACAACAAGGATGGTCGCCATTGCTGGAGTGGTGGACGTTGATCGTGC
>DIYZ01000034.1:6802-7059 GCA_002427845.1 Chloracidobacterium sp. UBA6041
ACACAAATAGGGAAGCAGCAGACGGCACAGAGAACAAACGAAAATTCCGCAAAGGAGTGCCAAAGAAAGAGAAAGCCAGAAACAGAAAGGAAACGAGCGTTTTACCCATTCCCCTTTACCCTTCTTGTATTCTGTCGCGCGCTTCGCGGGCTTTGTTCGGTCGGGATGCGGGAACCCCGGGCTTACGAGCCTGTGTCAAAACTGGTCTGAGCATCAAATACGCCGAAGGCGTTCGGTAATTTAGCCCGGCGTACCAC
>DIYZ01000135.1:0-1995 GCA_002427845.1 Chloracidobacterium sp. UBA6041
ATTCAGAGCATTCCCTTGGAGGCCATCTAAAGAGACATAACAACTGGGAGATTCACCCAGTCTTGGGTATGGAATATTGCCCGAAGGGCAAGACATGCACAGCGGACAGTGACGCCAATTGGAAGGCTTTGGAACAGTAGCGATAAAAGAATTCTTGCATCACTTTGCTGCTCTTCGCGGGATAGTAAGGCTGTTATTAGCAAATTAAAATGTCCGGTGTTATTAGCAAGTGAAGTGTCCGGTTTCGCCATTTCGTTAACCAGCAGTAGTAGCTGTGGGAATGTGGGAAAGTCAGGCGGCTTTTTGGCCTGACTTTTCCAAGCCGCGGTGGGAAGCGACGGGTTTTGTCGCTTTCCGCGGCGGCGTCATTTCCATAGCTGGCTGGCCGTCAGCTGTGTAGCGGCCAACCAGATGTGGACCAAAGGTGATCGAGAGCGTCTGGTCCAAATGTTCATGCACTGTGACTCTGCAGCCCGCCAGCGTCGCTCGTAGTTTGGAGCGTTCCAACTGCCACACTCTGTTGGCAAAGCTGACCGTGTTATCTCGGGCTACCACGCGCTCATGTTGCAGGGAGAAAACTAAGTCAAGCTCTTTCCGCCGCACCGGCACAAACGCCGTCCCGCGTTCGCTGGCTTTCACACTGAACCGGCGGTTGAACTCCTTCACATATTCATCGCGCAGAAAACGGTTAGCGGCGGTCGCCGTGGTGATCTTTCGCAGCCGCAGTTCTGGAGGCAAGCGCCCCTGCCAGGTGCCAAAGCCTCGTTCACTGCGACCGCGGGCTTGCGGCGAATACGCCGGAATCATCTGAATCCCCAACTCTCGCAACGCTCTGCCCACCTGCGTCAGACGAGTATGGTCCACTGGCTCATCAGCCTTCGGCGTGAGAAAGAAATGGCTGGCTCTATCGCTGTAAAGCGCACAAAACACGCCTTGCTGCTCAATCACCTCGCGCAAACCGGCCAGCACCGTGCGGGTTGATTCCTCCTCTACCAACTGCGCGTAATAGATCTCGCTGGTGGCGTCATCCATGATCACCAGTAAGTCATACCAGCGATGGTCACAGAACCACTGGTGCTGACTGGCATCGATGTGCAACAACATCCCCGGCAATGGTCGCCGCGGTCGCCGCTTGCGATGCACCCCACGCTTCCGGCTCGGCTTGACCAGCCCCGCTCCCTGCAAGGCCTTCTTCACCCAGGTGTAACTCAACCTGATCCTGTGCTCCTCGCACAGCTTTTCGTGAAAGTGACGCACGTTGAAGTCGAAGTACTGCTCCTGGTACAACCGCAGCACTTCCTCCACCGTGGCCAACGGCACCCGCTTCGGCGACGGCACCCCTCGCCGGCGATCAAACAAACCCTCATATCCTTCATGCTCAAACCGAGTGTGCCAGCGCTGCATCTGCCGGCAGCTGATCCCCAGGATCTCCGCTGCCTGATACCAGGTGATCCGCTTTGCCATTGCCCGTAACATTACGTCCTGTAGTTTCATCGCCCGCTCCACTGCGGCCTCTGTCATTTGCTTCATAACAGCATCCTGTCATGTAGCTCTGACCCCCGCCGCTCAAAGCGGACACTTCATGTGTTAATTACACCGGACACATCATGTGCTAACGACACGCGGGATAGTAAGGCTTGCCTTTCAGTGGAAGTTGAACTATAAGCCGTGACTAATTAGGCGTGCGCTGAATGTGCTCGCCACGCCGCCAGTTTTGAATCGATTACCACTGGCGGACCTCATATCCCCAAAAGATATGAGTCGGGCGTTGCCGGGGTGAGGACGGTGACGCCCTTTTTTTTAAGGAGAGTGAGCCTGATGAACGAAGTATTAGATCATCTACCTCCAGTCACTCCTTCCCCCGAGGAATGTGCGACCATCCAAACACCAGGTCCTCCTTTGTCTGGTATCGGCCTCTGCATGTCAGGTGGTGGATATCGGGCCATGTTGTTTCATTTAGGCGCTCTGTGGCGGCTCAATGAGCTTGGTTATCTT
>DIYZ01000135.1:2274-2594 GCA_002427845.1 Chloracidobacterium sp. UBA6041
ATTTCGGTAGCAAGACTGTGGATGTATGGGCCATCCTTGGGGGGATTCTTGGCCCAGGCAGCATCGGCGACTGGGTAGCAAAGTCATATAGCCGACATCTCTTCAGCACTAGCAGCCTGCAGGATCTTCCTGATAGACCACGTTTTGTCATCAACGCTACAAATCTTCAGTCAGGTGTTTTGTGGCGATTTTCAAAACCCTACATGAGGGACTATCGTGTAGGTGAAGTTAAGGCCCCCACTGTGAAACTGGCCGCTGCGGTCGCCGCTTCCTCTGCCTTTCCTCCCGTGCTTTCGCCTCTCAAGCTCCAGTTGGACCAT
>DIYZ01000135.1:2789-5386 GCA_002427845.1 Chloracidobacterium sp. UBA6041
CTGGAGAGTGTATGGAAACAGACGGCTACGGTCCTCGTGAGTGATGCTGGGGGAAGGATGGCGCCTGAGCCCAAACCAAAGCGCGATTGGATTCGCCACTCTGTGCGGGTGCTTAATGTTATAGACAACCAAGTCCGAAGCTTACGCAAGCGACAGGTGATTGACTCATTCAAACAAGGTCTACGGAAGGGTACCTACTGGGGTATACGAACGAACATCGCGGACTATCATTTGGGTACAGCCTTAAATTGTCCCTTTGAAAAGACACTCTTGCTCGCCAACATTGCAACACGCTTAGGCCGTATTAACTCCGTAGATCAGGAGAAGCTCATCAATTGGGGATATGCAGTCTCCGATGCTGCGATGCGAAGGCATGTCAATCCGGATCTTCCTATGACCCCTGGATTCCCTTATCCAAAGCGCGGAGTAGGTTAGACCTCAGCATTTCATTCCTAACAATGAAACGTTGCCCACAGGCCACCGCGCCGCGACTGGACGACGCGGGGTCACCTTCTGCCGCGCGGACGGCAGGGCTGTGGTCAAAGACAGCAGCACTGGCGGTGCGAGCACGGGCAAGTTGAAGTTCTCGTTCTCCCAGACTGTGGATACGGCCGAAACTCGCGTCCTTCGGCCCGACACTACAGCAGCGGCTCGGCTACTTGCTCCGTGTGATCCGCGCTAATCTGTGGTTCTTTCTTTCGCTCCATGACTGTGATGGGTGCACCAAACAAATCCCGCAAGTGGCTCGACTGGGTTATCGCTCTGTCGCTTGCCATTGCCAGCTCCGGCGTAGTGTTTTGGCAGAACTCTCGGCTCGCCGTACTCTGGGATCTCAGCTACATACTAGAAAACTCGTATCGCATCTCTCTCGGCGACATTCCTTATCGTGATTTTCCTTTTCCCTATGCGCCAATAACGTTCCTCACCCAGGCCGCTCTAATCAAACTCGCCGGCCGTGTCTTCTTTCATCATGTTATTTACTGTGCAGTACTGGGTGGGCTAAGCACGCTGCTGTCGTGGCGTATCTTGTTGAAAATTTTGCGAGAAGTGCCGCATGGCCGTTTGCTGGCTCTGGTTCTCACCGCGCCACTCGTCATCTTAGGTATCTACGCAATCTTCCCGCATCCGTTTTACGATCCCGACTGCACGTTTGCCGTTCTCGCGTGCTTACTCCTGTTGCTGCATTGGGATCGCAAGCCAACATCCCTCCTCGGCTTCATGACCGGGATAGCCCTCGTCGTTCCTGTGTTCGTAAAACAGAACACAGGCCTCGCCTTCATCGCGAACGCCGTAGCATCACTGCTCTTGTTGTTCGCAGTTGATGTGTGGCGACGGCGAATGGTGCGCAAATACATCTGGCTGTGTGCGGGTGTGATAGTTGGTTTCGGTTTGGCCCTCTCGTTGATTCACCTGACGGCAGGCTTGGGAAACTACATACGCTGGACCGTCAGATTCGCCGCCGAGCGTCGCACGCCTGCGCTCGGAGATATGATTGGCATCTATCGAGATCCTCTTCTGAAGGGCTGGCTGGCACTTTTTCTGGTTAGCACACTAGTCGTGTGGTTTGGTCGGGGAAGGCGATTGCTGGTTTGGCTCTCTGTGATCATGATGGCCGCGCCATTCGTGTGGTCGGTAATCTACCTGTTTTTAGACACTGACTCGTCGGAACGTGCCGAACGTCTCGTCGGTCTGTGGCCGCTCGTGTTGGTTGTTTCTATCGTGGCGATGCTCCTGACCATTCGCCGTCGCTCGGGAATTGAGATTGTCCTGCCTTTGATCGTGATTGGAGTGGTTCATGGTGCGTTTCTGTCTCAGCAGCTTTGGGGATCGACCTACGCGCTCTGGCCGCTTTTCATGATCCTCGTTGCCACGGTTATTACGGCCTTGATTGATCTGATAACGAAGCGCCCGGAAAACACTTCAACCAACGTTGGCCCCACTCAACATCAGTCGTCTCGGAGTCAGGAAGGCCGGCTTGCCTCCGCCGAGTTGTCGTGGCCCACAATCTTAGCTTTCCTCTTATCTCTTAGCCTGATCGTCTCCGGCTTCTTCTATCTTCGCTCTCACGAACGCCTCGACTACGCCAATCTCGACGACGGCGAGTTAACCCATTCAAAGCTCCCAGCGCTAAAAGGACTCTCCATGCGCGGTTCATGGATTGCTGACTTCGAAGAGCTTATCGCATACACCGAGAAAGAGATCCCGCGCGACGAGGGAATCTTGTGTCTACCTGGCGAGGACCTTTTTTATTACACCACGGGCAGACGTCCGCGCTTTCCGGTCTTGATGTTTGATCAGACAGTCAATCCCTACTGGCCACAGGAAATCGTCGACCTCGCGCGCGCACGGAACATTCAATGGTTGATAGTGAAAAACGAGTTGCAGTTGGAAGAGGAGCCATTGGAGAAGAAAGACGAGCTGATGAAACTGTTGCTTCAAGATTTCGAATCCGTGGAGAGCCTGGATAACTACGAAATCTACAAACGCAAGTCGGTCGACTCGGGGGGCGATACCGACTCGAAAGACAACGATGACGAATCCGAAACACCATAACGCATGTGAACCGCAGCTTCTGCTTAGATCTACTTTCTAGGGGC
>DIYZ01000246.1:0-20091 GCA_002427845.1 Chloracidobacterium sp. UBA6041
GCACTGCCAGCGGTTATGCTTCGCAGAGAACACGACGTTCTTGCCGCCGCAACGCGGACATACCACGCCTTCCGGCCAGCGACGGGCAACAAGATACTCGCGACAGTTGTCAGGATTCGAAAAGAATAGGATTGCTTCTTGAAGGGTTTTTGGTTCGCGTTTCATGCTCCTAATCTAGCAGAAACAAGTGGAGTTGTCAAGTATATTATTACCCTAAATAGCTTTCAAAAGGCTAGGTTGATCCATTTCATAACCTGTCGCCGCATTCAGAAAATCGGATTAAAATCCGAATTTCCGAACTCCTGGCCGTGCTTGGGAAGGCTTATCTGCGATCAAATGGAGACTTAGTGGGCGTCGCTGACATGGCATAGTCCTTGCTCCTACGCTGGCCGTTGTTGTTCTCTTCCAGGCAGCAAATATTGTAAATCCGATCCGTCTGAGCCGTTTTTTGCAAGTGAAAAGACCTTCCGCAAAGGCCATTCTCGCAACTTCGAAATGAAGTCCTGTTCCCCGACGGGATCCGGGCGGGAGTGTTAAAAAAGGATGAGCTTTGATCCAAGAGTAATTCTGGCCCTGTTGTTGATTTTTCCCGGGTTTGTCTATGCCCAGACGGGCAGTTCCTCGCTCCCAGGTAGGCCGCCTACAGATGCTCCGGGAAGCATTCGTGGTCACGTTGTACTTCCCAACGGTACTCCCCTGGCAGAGGCAGTGAAAGTGAATCTCAAAGTCTTGCGCGGCGATCAGGCTATTACTTACACGGATCAACAGGGGCAGTTCGAGCTTAACAACCTCTCCGCCGGGCAGTACACCGTCGAAATTGATGCCGATCGCGATGGTCGTTTTGAGTTTGCAAGCGAGAAAGTTCTGGTTCGGCGCGGAGGCGGTCCGACCCTCGTCACTATCTACTTGAAAGAGAAACAGAGTGAAGGACAGACGAGAGCGTCAGACAAAACCATTTCGCTTGCTATGCTCGATCAAAAGGTCCCTTCGGCCGCGAAGCGAGAGTTCGACAGGGCGAGCCGTCTTTCTGGCGAAGGCAAGTCGCTCGAGTCGATCGAAGCACTCAGACGGGCTATCGCTATCTATCCAGATTTTTTGATAGCTCACAACGACCTCGGCGCACAACTACTGGAACAGGAGCAATTCGAAGAGGCGGCGGTAGAGTTGCGTGCCGCAATCAAAATCGATCCCAGGGCGTTCAACCCGCAACTTAATCTGGGTATCGTTCTTGTTCGACAGAAGAACTTCCAGGAGGCGCGGGAGGTCCTGGAAAAAGCTCTTTCGCTTGAGCCGGCGTCTCCGGCTGCGCACCTCTACGCCGGAATGGCTGCCGTCGGGATCAACCAGGGCGATCGAGGCGAAAGAGAGTTTAAGGCCGCGCATGATCTTGGCGGCTCTCCTTACGCCATTGCGCTACTCGATCTCGGTCAGCTGTACATGAAAAGGGGCGATCGTGAGATGGCCCTGAAATCATTCGAGTCGTATTTACGCGAATCGCCGCATGCAGCAAACGCTGCTCAAGTTGAAAAATTGATCGGCATGCTGCGCTAATGCACTAAAGAGAACGGCTCGACAAACTGAGGCAAGTTTTGTCAGCCTTATCATTAACCCTAACGCCCATCTTAGGAGGGAGACAAGTAATGAGAAGTTGTGAAGAGGTGAAAGCCCTTGCAATGTTTACCAGTCGGATGTTTCTTTTGACATCAATTCTGCTCCTCTCAGCCATAGCGGCCATGGCCCAGGCGACGACAGGCAATCTGAGAGGTGTAGTCATGGACACCGCTGGCGCCGCCGTTGCGGGTGCTGGTGTAAGTGTTAAAAATGAGGCCACCGGAGCGGTGTCGCAAACCACGACCAGCAGCGAAGGTAATTATGAAGTGCCGAACTTGCCGCCTGGTACCTATGCGGTAACTGTCGAGGCTCCCAATTTCAAGCGCTCAGTCAGCACCGGCGTGATAGTGAGAATCGGTATTATTAACCCGCTCGACGTGAAGCTCGAGGCGGGTAATGTTAGTGAAACGGTCACTGTCACCGGAGGCACAGAGGAGATCGTGCAGCGCGAGCAATCGCAGATCTCAACCACGATTGAGACGCGGAAAATCCAGGACCTGCCCTCAAACGGGGCGGGTGGCGGTCTAGACACATTGGCCCTGTTGGCCCCCGGCGTGATCGCCAACAATAGCGGTGGCGTGAACACAAACGGCACGGGTTTTTCGGTCAACGGCAATCGCGCCCGGTCGAACAACTTTCAAATTGACGGTTCCGACAACAACGACTTGAGTGTTTCCGGGCCCGCACTGTTTATTGATGCCCAGGACGCGGTGGGGGAAGTTCAGATCATCACCAACAACTTCTCCGCGCAGTACGGGCGCAATCAGGGCGCGATTGTCAACTACGTGACCAAAGGCGGCACGAACCAGTTCCATGGCAGCCTTTTCGAGTTCCACCGGGACAACAAGAACTTCGACAGCTTAGACAACATTGAAAAGCGCGGCGGACAACTCAAGCCAAATCAGAATCTGTACAACCTGTTCGGTGGACAGATCGGCGGGCCGCTGTATCTCCCGCGGTTTGGCGAGGGTGGGAAGTCGATCATTAGCGGCAAAGACCGTTACTTCTTCCACTTTGACTATCAGGGCATTCGCAACCCTTTCACCACCACGTTGCGGACCAGTAACCTTGCCATTCTGGGCTCAGAATTTCCGCGCTTGCTGACGAGCTTTCCGGGTGATGGGTTGATTCAAGCCTACACCCGCTACAGCACGTTCGCCATTCCGGGCGCTCAGCCCCGTAGCGACCTGGGCGCAGGCGCTTCTTCATTAGTTAATCCCAATGCGCCCACTGGGTGCGCCAGAGTCATTGCTGTGGGAACGGCACCAGCCGCAGGATGTGGCACCTATTCTGGCCCATTTCTCGTTGGTGGTCCCTACGACGTCGCCAATATCAATGGCCAACTCTTCCAGGCGGCCAAGGCCGAGCGCAACGACCCCGAACCCTTTACGGAGACCTACTATGACTTCCGCTTCGACGTGAAGGCGACGGAACGGAATAATGTCTGGGTGCGCTATCTCAATCAGAAGCAGGTCTTCGCCCACTCTTTGACCAGCTCGCCGAGAGGCTTTAATGGCGACATACCGGCGACCAGTAAGAACTTCGGCGGGAGCTGGACCCGGCAGATCTCAAACACGATGGTCAACGAATTCCGCGCCAATTATAATAAGATCGGTGTGGAGTTCGGTGGCGGTTGCAGTGCGTCAACACCGGGCTGCATCCCCGGCCCGCTAGAGATCGGCTCCGCCCTCGCGAACATTACGTTCCCGGCGGTTGGCGTCAGCAATAGATCGCTGGTCCTGGATACCGTCGGACCCGCAACAAATCTCCCGCAGGGGCGCGTCGGCAAAGTTTACCAGTTCGCCGACAACCTGACGTGGAGCCGTGCGAAACACTCATTCATTTTTGGAGCCGAGTTTAAACACTTGACGGAAGTCTCGCCCTTCCTGCCGAATTACAATGGTGCGTTCGCGTTCAACTCGACATCCCGCATCGCGAACAACGCGCCCTCGACAGTCGGGATCACTGCAGGTGATCCGACCCTGGCTTTTAAAGAGAATGACCAGTACTACTTCATCCAGGATGACTTCAAAATCCGGCCCAACCTGACGTTGAACCTCGGTGTGCGCTACGAGTACACCGGACAACCCATTAACCTCCTGCACGACCTCACGGTAAACCGCGAGAGCAATGCCTCGAGTGCGTTCTTCAACCCGGCACTGCCGCTGAGCGTCCGCACGGTGCCGTTCATTCCGCCGGACAAAAACAATTTCGCGCCGCGCGTCGGCTTCGCTTACACGCCACACTTCTGGAAGAGTATCTTCGGGGAAGATGCGACGGTCATTCGTGGTGGTTTCTCTATCGCTTACGATCCGGCCTTCTACAACATTCTGCTCAACGTGCAAAACCAGGCGCCCGTCTCGGCCGCTTTCTCGCTGACGGGCAACACCCTGTTGCCAAACGTGACGAATTCGCCCTTCGCAATTCCGGCCAATCCGACGGGCGATGTCATCAGAGCACAGGCCGTCGCTTCCGGTGCGACGCCCCTTGGCAAATTGGATCCGCGCTACCTTGCTCAAACTCAAGTTACGCCGGACTTCCACTCGCCTTACTCCGAGCAGTTCTCTTTGGGCGTGCAGCACCAATTCGGGCGCAATCAGGTGGCTGAAGTCCGCTATGTTGGTACGCACGGCGTCGGGCTGTTCCAGAATGTCAACGCCAACTTCGTTGTCGGGCCGATGTACAATGGCATTGCGAATTACTTCGGTACGGGTATCAGCACCCCGTCGTTCCGTCAGTTCATCCCGTCGGGCATCACCCCGCAAGTTTGCACGGACGATCCCACCACTCTTACTATCAGAGAAGATGCTTGCAACGGTCGCATTCTGCGGCAAGCCAGCATTACCACTCGCTCCAACTCTGCCTCCTCGATCTATCACTCGATGCAAGCGCGCTATAACGGCCGGCTGTTGAATGATTCGCTGTCGCTCGGTGCGACCTATACATGGAGCAAGACCATTGACAACGCCAGCGAAATCTTCGGCTTCGATATCGCCTCGCCCAACGCGCAAAATCCTTTCTGCCTTGGCTCGTGCGAGCGGAGCCTGTCGCAGATCGACCGGCCGCATGCTTTCTCCACAAACTTCATCTATGATGTTCCGTACTGGAAAGAGCAGCGCGGCGTGGTAGGTCACTTGCTCGGCGGATGGCAGCTCAACGGAGTTTATGTGCTAACCAGCGGCGAGCCTTACACTCCGGGGCAATTCTTTAACGGTCTCCTCGGTCTGGGCAACACTTACCTGACTAGCGGCGACCGTCCGTTTGTCGGCAATCCGAAGGCCAACCCGCAGTTGGTGGGCATTAGCGAGATCGACGCCGCCATCTTCTACGGCACGGATATAAACAACCCGAACGGCTTCCTCTCCTTGAACGCCCTGAACACGACGGGCAATGCGGTGTCTGTCACACCCAATGATGTGCGCTTCATTCTCAACCTTCCCGGCGCGGCGAAGATCTTTAACACGCCGTTCGGGTCGGCGACGCGCAACTCGTTGCGAGGGCCCAAGCTGAACCAGTTGAACATGGGCCTGTTCAAGAACATCAAGGTAGGCGAGAGGCTGGGCGTGCAAATCCGTGCTGAGGCCTTCAACGTGCTGAACCATCCGAATCCGGGTTATGGGGTAAATGGAGCTGGCTACCTGCCTGACTTCTTTACCGAAGATGCAGGCTCGACTTTCGCCAATAATCAGGAAATTGAATTTGCCCGACGCGTCGTCCAGTTCGGCGTTCGAATCACTTTCTAGCCAGGAACTTTAGCTGGAAAGTATTTGCAGGGAGAGCCGTTTACGGCTCTCCCTTTTTTTGATGGAAGGTCTTGTCAATTTAAGCTGCTCAAATATTCGGAGAGAGACAACAGCGGATGGCGTTCCAATTAATGAGCTATGACAATGAAATTGCTGACAGCCTTTTTTTGGGCCAGGTTCAATCCGTGAGATTTAGCAAGCGCAAGTTTTCGTAGTGTCAGCACTGCCTCGCTGGAGAACTAGTGTTGACTCCCACGATATTGCCCAGGCGTAGGGTCGGTCGCCAAAAGCATTGATAGCGGCAACCACAGCCCCGAGTGAGAATGTTCGGCTCGATGCGGATGATGATGTTGTATGGGCGGTTTCCTGATCCGGCTGTGGTTCCTAAGCGCCAAAGGCGCGAAATGCAACAGCCTGGCTCAACGGGCCAGGAATGGGAAGATAAAGGGTTTCTTTGAGCGCTGAAGGCGCGAAATAAACTGTTGGCTTTAGTCTGAAACTAAGGTTTGTTGACGACCACGTTTTATTCCGCGCCTTCAGCGCTTGCAGGATTCCACGTCAATCTCATCCTGGGGCGGTTGCCCCAGGCTTTTACATTTCGCGCCCTTGGCGCTTAATACAAGTAAGCTCCCTTGCATCAGCGGCGAGAAAACGGAGCCTCTTTGTGGTCGGTTGCTGGTTAATCCACGAGGATAAAGTCAATACTCCGCACCACAGTGTGCTCCTGCTTGTCTCCCTGAGAATCTGTAATCACCAGCGTCAGAACGAGTCGGCCGGGCTGTACTTTTCCCAGGCCGAATTGACCAATCTTTGCCACCTGCCCGTTCTGCACTGCCACAGTCAGGGGCTGGTCCGGTTCGGTAAACAACACTTTACCGCCTCGGCTAATGACTATATGGGATTGCAGCTGCGTCTTACCATCACCGGTTTTCGGGTTGTAGATGATCGCGGCATAGCGCAGGTCTTGCTTGCGCGAGAGTTGGCGCAGACCTGTAAGCGGTTGGGGAGTAGCCTTAATACCCTGCGTCGGATCGACGGCGTACAGGAAAAGGCTGCTCGCCGTTAGACGCTTCTTGGATAAATCGGGCACCTCCAAAAACTGAGACATGGAGCCGACCAACCCCGAATCATTCTCGCGAACAACGGCACGCAACTGGTATTCACCCGGAGGTAACGAGGCATGGCCCGTGTAACTGATCCCGTAAGTCAGAGCGCGTTTGTAATCTTCGGGTGATAGATTTAGGTTGACCGTCTGGCTAAATCCACCCTGTGACTTGCCCACGCTGTTGACGAGAAAGCCTACGATATCAAACGTGGTGTGGTAATTACCGTTCGTCTCTTGCTTAAAGTTTAGGTTGTTCGCGTTTATTAGCATGTTGATGTCAATATCCGCGCGATTGTCTGGTAGGAATCGATACTGGAGCAAACCAGTGACATCCACGTCTCGCTTCGCCAGAGGTGACATAGCCGCCTTGAGGATAGCTTCCTCTTTGGTTTTTGGCTGGCCCGCTGGCGTATCCGCCTTGGCAATATAGCCCGCGCGCGTGTAAACCTTGGCGCCGGGGCGGTCGACCTTAACTTCTAACTTACGGAACTTATTGTCGAACGGCTCGGTCGGCCTATAAGCGAGCAGGTAGTAATTGCTCCTATTTAATATCCGGTTAAGTCCCTCGCCAAAATTACTAGTATTGATTACAGCCACGCCGCCGGTTGCATTGGAAAGCGCTTGTAGGCCGAGATGGCCGGATAATGTATCGAGCGCCTTATTGTCGAACTGCCCCATGTTCGCCGCCCGCCCGAAGTTGGGATCGCTACCTCCTCCGCCAAACAAAGCACTTCGGCCTTCATTACCCGGATCAGTGAAGAGAGACACGCCGCGACTCGCCTTCAACCCGCGGATGTCCAAGGTGTTAATAACCACGCCGGCGCGGCTGGCTCTGTCGGTAAGTTGATTAAGTAAGTAGGAAACGTTTGAGATGTAGGTGCTAACCTCTGCAACTGAGGTCGGAATGCCGTTTATGGTGACCTGATTCTGGTTTGTTTCGTAGAGTGGCAAACCGCCCGAGATTAACACGAGACTTTTGCGACCAGGCAACGTCTTCATGCTGTTGACTACCTCGCCAGTCATCTCGAGGGTAATCAACGAACGCAAGCCCCTGGTAATGCCTTCGTCGGTAGCATCAATATCGGGAATACCGGCTATCTCCGGCATGGCAATGCCGCCATCGCCCGCTGCGGCTTGCTGAGGCTGGGGATTGTTGCCTTCTTTTGCGGGCGGGTTATTGAAAGCTGAGTAAGGGTTAAGCGTGGGTCTAATTTCGGCAATGGCGCGTCGAAGCAATTGCTTGTCCGAAGTGAACTGCTGTAACAGACCGCGCCCTCCGACTACGCGCACGATGGCCACCAGATCGCCCTCGTGCATCTGGTTGTTTACGAAATCCGAGAGCAGGTTGCGGACGCTGATCACATCCGCGAAGGGGATAGTCAGATCATCGACGACAAAGGCGAATACGCGCCGTAAATCGCGCGCCGAAAGATTGCGGGCCACATCCGGCTCCACGCTATTTCCCGCGATGTTGATGCTGCCCTCAATACGCGGGCCCGCATCTCCGCTTACAAATTCTATAAACTTTAGGTCCTGCCGTTTGCCATTCTCAAAGACTTTGAAATCCGCGAGAGTCAAATCCGAGATGACCTGATCATTCTTGTCTGTAACCACTACATCGGTTTGCACCAATCCTGTTGTTATGCGAATGATGTCTTCCGGCGCAACCTCCTGATTAGGCTGTTGAGCTGATGGCGAAACTTGAGCCTGAGCTACGCCGAGTAGGGCGGCTACCAGGAAACAAGCCAATATTCTTTCCATGTAATTAGTGACTCCTTTTCAAAAGATTACGGTCTGGAGCGGTCTCCAGGCTACTGCAACAGAAGCAAGGACAATTATGACAACAATTATATTGCAAGATTGAGGCCAGATCGCACTCTCGGCGCGCTTTGGCAGCCCCGAGCGGCAGTGAATTGGTATTACTGCACTAATTTCATTTGACTTAGAAACGTCTGATAGTCAGAGGGCGGTTCGAGGCAAATGTCGGTTGAGAACGAGTTTGTCACTTCAGCACGACCGCCCAAGGGCTCAGCAGCGGGTGCCTGCGTTGGAAGGTAATTGAGAGAACTGTCGACTAAGCTCGTCGAGAGCCGCAAATGCTGAAGTCTTCTACCGTCAGCACAAAAATTTGACGAAAGAAATGGCCCGCCAGCTTTATGCTTACGGGCCACTCCGGCTACGCTCATTCTCCAATGTCGAAAGTTATCGTCTCGACATTAGAAGATGAACTTGAGTTGATAGCGAATCACCCGTCCACCGCCATCGGCGAACTCAGGGTGGAGAAAGCGTCCGGCAGTCGATGTGATTACGCTTGCTGAAACACCCGTGCTTCCCGGCGAAAACGGACTCACGCTTCCCTGACCGTATTGCGGGTGATTGAAAATGTTATAGAACTCCGTTCGGAACTCTATTCGCGTATTCTCGGTCAACCGCACACGCTTCAGAATATTCATGTTCCAGTTGTTGGTCCCGCTAGTGCGCAGTGTGTTCCGGCCTAAATTGCCAAGACCGGTCCCAGCGAGAACGCCAATGTACCGCGCCGCTGAAGGGCTAATGCACGCGCCTCCAGCTTCAGGGTTTGTGTAAAAGGTTGCTCCGACGGCGACACTACATGGATTACTGGTTGCCGTGGCCACTGCGGGAACCGCACGAACACCCGCCGGACCGGTTGGATTGAAAATCGGACGATCTAAATTTCCTCCGATTGCATCAGCATCCTGGCCGTTACCAGGAGCTTCATTAGTAGAGCAAAGTCAAGTATTGGAGGTTACTTTATCAATTTATCGAATCGCCGAGAATTGTTGGTTTTTAGTCCATAATTTTGAAGTCTCTTGGAGATTTTGGATCACAACCCGATGTTAGAAGGTTGATATTCGCGAGGCTGAGGCGTTCGTAAACTTCGCAATTTTGGATTCCATGCGTAAATTCGCTTTCAAGATTATTTCAGCACGGCTGCTTGAGGGCTCAGCAGCAACCGGTGCCAGCGTTGGAAGGTGCTAATTGGCTCGTTGGGAATAAGTCGCACATAGGCTGTCTGAAGATAGAGTTTTTCCGGACTGGTCCATTCCAAACGAACAATTGGATTGAATGATACCGGTATAGACGCGCCGGCACTTGTCTGCGCCGGCTGGCTCGCATTGTTGTCATTCTTCTTTTTGCCGCCGGAATTCTTTTCGTCGTAATTCCGTGAAGCAGCTAGCAGCGCGTCGCGCAAATTGATGCGCGCCTGCGTTGGCTTATTTGTGGCCGCGTCGTAAACACCGACGTCCGTGTCAAACGCAGTCGCCACTTTTGCAGAGTCGGGCGACCAAACCGGCAACGCCTCAGTCAGCTCGTCATCCAGCAAATGTTCCTTGCCGTCCAGCGTAAGCAAACGCGGACGTCCGGTCGGCAACTTATATTCTTTCTCGCGCACGTCCCATTCGCTTTCTTTACAAGCCAGCGCCACCAGAGCGTGATTATCAGGCGCCCAAGCGGAGTAGAAGTAGATCAAACCTTCGCGCGAGGTCAGCGGTTTGAGGTCATACCCATCGCGATTGCAGATGTAGATCTGTTCGGTGTTGAAAAGTGCGACGGGGGCAAAAGCAGGCGCAATCGAAGGCAAGGGAGAAGCTTCCGTTTCCGGGGGGCTGGCGCCTGGCGGTGTCGGTGTTGGCGTCGCCTTCACTCCTTTATGCGCAATGAAGGTGAGGAAGTTTCCGTCCGGCGACCAGGAAACAGTTTCCGGGAATACGCAGGAGAGCTCCGGCGGCGTGAGGTTGCGCAAAAACTTGCCATCGGATGAATAAAGATCAAGGTGAAACGCCTGGCTGGGTTCGTCCTGAGTTCCATAAAGCACAAGCGCCCGCTGTCCGTCGGGTGAGCGAACGATCCTCAGTAGCGCATCGTCTTGCCTGCGGGTGTTGAAATCGAGTTGGATCGCCTCAATCTTGTCGTCCGTCTCTTCAGACTTAATTTCGGCGGGCACGGTTACGTCCAGCTCCAACCTGTAAGCCAGCCGTTGCGCCGGCACATCACGCAAAACAAGTGGCCGCACATCCTGCCGGTCAGTAATGGACTTGCACGCGCCAACCGCGGCGATCACAGTAGCCAGAATTGTGGTTATTAGTAACGACGTTTTCTTGTGTTCACGAAATTTGAGGAAATAAGAGCAGCAGAAACTGTTTTGGTGCTTATGCTGCTCACATGCCGCAGAATGTGCAGCAGATTCTTTCGTCGTCTCGGATTCCGTCAATTCGATTAGGGCCTCGTGGTTGCTTGTTGGCGGGGATGATAGAAATCCGCCAATGTTAAGTCAATGGAGTGGCTATGAATCGCAGAGTTTTGCGTCGTCTTAGCGGCCGTACACAAGTTCGCGCGAAAGCGTCGGGTTTAAGGAGAGCAGAGCGCGGATCGTGCTGCGGGGCGAAAGATGATCGTCATCGCCGTCATCCTGGGCCACACAATTGTGTTCGAGCGCGCGCGATATTCTTCTTTGCAGGGGCTCATAGCTAGGCGTGTTGGCAACATAGGCGCGAGCCGCTAACGTTCCCACCAGATCGCACGTTAACTCTTCAGCCTTCTGGCCGGAAATCTTAATCCCCGTAAGTTGCGTCGCGCGATTCCCCACCGCCTGGAACAATAAGCGCAAGCTGTCCTCATTTCCATCGCCGATATGCACCAGCTCGTGGGCCAGCACGCTGATTATTCCTTCGTCCGAAGGTAAGCCCGAGAGGAAAATCGTACCGAAAATGATCGTGTGAGGACTTTTCAGAATCACCGAGGCATTGTCGCGAGAATCCACATCCGGCTGGATAGTGCTGACCGCTTCTACACGAGCGATCGCGCGTCTAATTCGAAAATCGTAGCCTCTCGAGTTGTGAAACCGGTAATCGTTGGCCAGGCGTCGCAGCGCAGCGACGACGAGACTTTTGGCGATCGGTAACAAGCGTTGTGCCCTCTGGGCACCGGCCACAGCCTCCGGGCTTCCCACCGGCTGGGACGGCCGCGCCTGCATATCGTCTATCGGAACGCTGCCTTTGGGATCTGTCATTCTTTCTTTGCAAATCGCGGCGCTTGCCAGGTCGACCATCTCGCGCGCTTCGGGAGACAACCCGGCGCGCGGATGACTTTTCAGTGATCCGTTATCGCTCCGCTTATTCTGGGCGAAAGTACCGAGATCGTTATTAGTCAGGGTCAGGGCAAGAATCACGGCGAGGGTCGCGCCCACGATAAAGCGGTATTTAACTCGATTTCGCCTTCCGATCATTTTCGCTACTCGCCGTCGTCTAAAGGTCAGCAACTGGTCTACGCAGTTATCTCTTAGACCTTCATCGATTACGCCAAACCGGCTTACGTTTTTCTATGAACGCGTTGATACCTTCGGTAGCATCGTGGGTTTTCATCAGTTCATGAAGATACATATCCTCTACTTCTTTGAGCGCTGCATCGAGTGTGCGCCCGCGGCCCAGGTCAATCGCGCGTTTGGTGTGTTCCAATGCGGCTGACGAAAGCTCGCGAAACTTGAAGAGCAGCTCGACGAGCTTTGGCTCAAGTTGGTTGACCGGCACCACGTAGTTGACCAGTCCGAGACGCGCCGCTTCCTGGGCATCGATAAGCTCCCCGGTCAACATTAACTCGCGGGCTCTTTTGTCACCGATAATCTGTGGCAGGAGAACGGCCGCTACGGGAGGAAACACTCCCAGTTTTATTTCCGGTTGACCAAAACGTGCCCGCTCGCTCGCGATCGCCAGATCACACGCGGCCACCAACTCGCAGCCACCACCGAGCGCGGCCCCGTCAACCACCGCTACAGTTGGTCGTGCCATTTGTTCCATAGTTCGGAAGATGGCGTGAAACGAGTCGAGCATTTGAAAGATTGTCTCTTCAGCATGTTCTTCCACGGCGACTCCCGCGCTAAACGCGTGGCAGTCCTCCGCGGCAGCGAAAACAACCGCTACCAATTCACGCTCATGAGAACATTGGTTAAGCGCGTCATTTATCTCCCGCATCATTGCGATATTAAAAATGTTGACGGGCGGCCGGGCAAAGGTAATGCGCGCAACGCGATCTTCGATCTTAAATCTGATGTGCTGATAATTATCCGGCATCACGAAAACGACTACTTACTCATACGCGCTGCGCCATTCGAAAATTGTCTGACAACTCGGCTTTATCTTACTCTAACGGAAAGCTCGTTGGCGTAGACGCGATAACTGGCCTGCCAATCCCGAGGGCCATTTGTAAACACACGCCATGAATCCTTATTAACCTTTTCCCATTTGAGTGATTGACCGGACCCGTCAGCCGCGGCAAAGTCCTGCACGTTACGTTCGAATTCGCGAATCAGGTAAGAACCGGGGGTCCACACCGGCATTACCAGCACTTCTTCCTTCGGAAGTTGTGCATCGGCACTACGTTTGATTTTCAACACCACATATCGTCTAGCCATTTTCGCTTCTCATTTGTCACCCGACATCGATTTCAATAACAGGCATGTTACTACGAAGCTGTTGGAGCAGTCTAAATGCACGCTTGCTGCGTACCGACCGGCTGCAAGACGCAACTTGGGAAATTAGCGATGATGAAACACCTGCCACCTGCTTCGCAGAAGGCAAGATTGAAACGCCCGATACAGAACCGCTCGCGGACCGGGGTCCCCAAGCGGGCAGCCCGCTTGGGGTGGTGGATGCGAGCGGATGCAGGACGCAACTTGGAAATTAGCGATGATGAAAGACTGCCGTATCCGGGGCACTCGGATGCCAGTATCCGCTCGCTACCCGCGAGCGGTTCCGTAACGCACGCCAGCCAGTTGGCTGGCATCCGGTCGGTACCGCTCTCTGTATCGATGTAGGCTGGACTTGCCTGCCCCGGTCAGACTATCTTGCTGATCCCGCTGACAATCGATGTTGCTTGAATGTTATGTAACGTTAAGAGGGAGGCAGAAGTATGCCTGTTGTAGCTTGTAATAACTGTGGCACTAAAAATCGTGTTGATCCTGACAGTGCAGACGGACACATCGCGAAATGCGGGAAGTGTGGTACGCCGCTTCCGCTGCCCGCGGCGGCCGGTGAGACAGCGCCGGACAAACCGTTGGTGGTGACTGATGACACGTTCCAGCGCGACGTCTTAAATGCCCGCGGACTTGTATTGCTTGACTGCTGGGCTCCCTGGTGCGGACCCTGCCGGATGGTTGGGCCAATCATGGAGCAGCTAGCCGCCGAATCAAACGGACGCTATCGCATCGCAAAGCTGAATGTGGATGACAACCAGCGCACCGCCGCGCAGTTTCAAATCCAGAGCATTCCCACGATGCTCATCTTCAAAGACGGAAAGCTGGTTGACCGGCTTATCGGCGCGCAACCGAAACCAGCCATCGCCGCTCGACTGCTGGTCCACGCAGCTTAAGACAGGGGAAAAGGGTAACGGGTTAAAAACAACTGCGTTGCCGCCACTTGTCTTTTGCCCTTTCCCCCTTATCCTTTCCCCTTTGCCCCCTTTTCCCCTTTCCCCTTTGCCCTTTCCTCGTCCGTTTCTTAATATCTTCAGCGGTCTCTCAGGTTCCGATCGGTGAAAGGATCTTCCCGCGATGTTTAGAAGAATAATCTCCACGTCCGCGTCATGGACGCCGCTGCCGCTGCGGCTGGCTTTGGCCTGCGTCTTTATCGCCCACGGTGCGCAGAAAGTGCTGGGCAGCTTTAATGGCCCGGGCTTCGCGAAATTCACGAGTTTTCCCGCGCCATTTTCCTTCATGCGTCCGGCATGGTTATGGATGGGCGCCGCCGCGTTTGCCGAGTTAATAGGAGGCGCACTGCTACTGCTGGGATTCCTTACACGGGTCGGGGCCTTCCTGATTGCCTGCGTCATGCTGACCGCCATCGTCGGTGTTACCTGGCAGGCGGGCTTCTTCGCTCCGGGTGGATTTGAATACCCGCTGTCGTTGCTGGCAGTGTGTCTTGCGCTTTTGATCTCCGGAGGCGGCGTGGCATCGGTCGATCACGCCCTTGCGGGTGGACGCAGAAGGTAAACTCGTCAACCGTGAATCGTAAATCGTAAATAGTCAGGCGTTACCGTTGCAGCTTTACTGCAGTTTACGATTTACGATTCGTTATCAACTTCCCATTCCACAATTCACGATTCACGATTCACGGTTCACGACACACTACCTATGAAACGCTCTCCGCTCGTCGTAATTTTCACGACAGTCTTCATCGATCTGGTTGGCTTCGGTATTGTTATTCCAGTGCTCCCTTTTTATGCCGAGGGTACACGGTTTAATGCTACTCCCCGCACCGTCGGACTACTGTTCGCCTCATATTCGGTCATGCAATTGATTTTCGCTCCCGTGCTTGGACGCCTCTCCGACAAGTATGGCAGGCGCCCGGTGCTTCTTGTTTCAATCATCGGCACCGGCATAGGGTTTCTGATTTTGGGGTTTGCGACAACTCTCTGGATGCTTTTCGCAGGTCGTATTCTCGACGGCATTACCGGGGGCAACATCTCTACGGCCCAGGCGTACATTGCCGACATCACCACGAAAGAAGAGCGTGCGAAAGGAATGGGTTTAATTGGGGCCGCGTTTGGTCTGGGCTTTGTTTTTGGACCAGCCATCGGCGGCATACTTAGTCGCTGGGGCGTTGCAGTACCATTTCTGTTTGCCGCGGTTCTTTGCTTCGCCAACGCAGTGCTGCTTTACTTCACTCTTCCTGAAACCGTCACGCGCGATCACCCGGCACGTGTGTCGGCGGCGGGTGGGCGAGGCTTTGCGCAGTTGATCAAATCGCTTAAAGACCCGCGGCTCGGCTTTGTACTCACCATCTACTTTCTGTTTATTGTCGCCTTCTCAATAATGACTACATCGTTTTCGCTTTTCACGATGTTTCGCTTTGGCTACGACGCGCAGCATACGGGCTATCTCTTCGCCTACGTCGGCATTCTCGCGGTCATCATTCAGGGAGGATTGATTGGCCATCTGGTGAAACGCTTTGGAGAACTGCCTCTGGTCATCGTCGGCGCGCTGTTATTTGCCGGAAGCCTTTTTGCCGTTCCTTTCGTTGGCCCGGAAAAAGGTGGACTGCTGGCGCTGTTAATTGGCGGCGGACTTTTTTCAATTGGGAACTCTCTTTCGGCACCGTCCTTGACGAGCCTGGCTTCCAAGACTGCGGGGCGTAGCGAACAAGGAAGCGTTTTGGGAGTGACGCAGTCGGTCGCGAGTTTGGCAAGAGCTGTGGGCCCGGCGTTAGCGGCGTTTATGATTCACAGCGCAATTGCCTATAGAGGCGCGGATGGCGAGACACACTTCATGAGCGACCACTCGTTGTTCGTTACTTTTTGGGCCGGCTCGGCAATCATGTGTCTAGCTTTGGCGCTCGCAGTTTATTTTGCGCGCGCCCATTCGGCGGATTATTCAGATGGGGGCGTCGCAGAGCCCGCATAAGTAGGACAGACATTCTTGTCTGTCCGTCAGAACAAATGTTCCATTTATCATTCGCCAATTATCATTTTTCATTTGAACCAGTCAGCGGTCGTAACTGGCCTTCTGGTTCCGGGACCAGTGAAGTAAGTCGGCTAGTGAGTTGTCGGGATAACGAGTTGAATGAAAAATGAGAAATGGAAAATGAGAAATGGAAAATTTGGCAGTTTCTTTGATGGAAAACGTGACTATGCGGACAGGCAGGAATGTCTGTCCTACTCAAAAAAATCGCCGCAGCAAATAGAAAACCAAACTAAGCGCCAGCGAGACGAGCAACATCGAAACTATTGGAATGTAAACCTGCGTTCGCTCGCTTTCGTAGTGAATATCACCCGGCAACTTGCCAAACCAGTTAAGCCCGCCTGAGTAGACCAATACTCCGACAAGCACAAGCGCGACGCCGCCAACAATTACCAGTATTCCAATCGAGCGATTCATTTGGGCATTTCTGGTGTGGGCACTGCCTCAGCTCACGGGTACCACGGCCACGCGTGTAAACATTCTTATTTTATAAATTGTGCCACGGGCCCGTCCGGCTTGATGATGTCCTTCAACGCAGCACGGGGCACTAAGACCTGCTGCGGACCAGCGGCGTAAGGCGCCACCTGGTAAGAATCGAATTTGATTCGCAGGCCCTTTTTGGTAATGGTCCAACTCTTGTAATTGGCCGCATCGGGTCCAGCGCCCCGCTCAATCCAATCGGCATCCAGCATTGCGTCTTCGCCATGTTCCTTTGCTTGTTTCTTCAGCGCCTGCACGCAGTAGGTAGAAATGGTCTGCAAGTATTTCGCGCCCGGCTTGAAGAGTTCGGCAAGCTTTAACGACTTCCCATTCTTCAAATCAAAATTAACGACCTCGGTGAATGAGTTTGGATGTGCCGCCCTTTGATAATAACTGCTAATCGTAAACTCAACGCTGATCAGATCATCTTTCGCCATTACTACCGTGTAGCCAATGCCGATGTCGCTTCCCATGTCGCTTCCCATCGCGTCACCGGATTCATTCGACTCCGCCTGAGCCTCATCCCCGGACGGGGCCATATCTTTTTTAAACTCGGCCACCTGCCGGTTCACCAAACTGCGGACGATTTGATTACACTTTTCGAAGTTAGGATCGAGCGAGCCGGTCAACTGCGGATACTCGGCATCGATTTCATACTTTAGCTTCTTGTTTTTTTCCTTTATCTGGCGGGCTACAATTTCTACGCCGCCACTAAACTCGATCGGTTCCTCGTGCAGAGAAAATGCCGTCTTCTTTTCGCTGTTGGGCTTCATCCAGTTGCCGGCAATTTCAATGAGCCCGTCTTCATCGGGTTTCCATGTGCCCTTGAAGACACCGGTTTGTTTCCCGCTCGAGTCAAACTCTTCCAGGAGGACATTGCCGTCTTTGTCTATTGTGCCGCGGATATCAATGCGAGTTCCGACCTTTTGATAGAAATACGAGCCGCTCAGTTTTTCTCCGTCCCGGACCAGCTTCATCTGCAAACCAAGTGTGCTGCCAATCGAACCTTTGAAATATTTCGTCTCGCCTGCCGGAGTTGTGCCGCCCTGTGCGTGCTGATATTCGGACGCGGTCCCCGTGTTTGTAGCCGGCCGCTCCGCCGGCGCAGAAGTTCTCTTACACGCCGCGAAGCTGACGAGCGCAATGAACGCGATGCACGCGAACAAAATGAAGACCTTTTTGCCTGAATACATAACTAGCTGAGTCCGATCATTCTTTGCGAGCCTTCGCGCATCCTTTTGCGCTCCTTGCGGTTGTATGGGACCCGGGCTAAACGGCTGAACCTGAACGGGCCATGCCACTCTTCCTAATCTCTTCTCGAATTTCTTCAAAGGTCAGCTCGCAAAGCTTGCCGCCCGTGAAGAGTTCATTATTCGTGACGTCAGCAATGGCGAATGGCGGCAGCGGAAAACTGTCGAGCTCCTCATCCGTCTCAAAACTCACCGCCGCCAACGCCAGTCCAAACAAATCACCCAGAAACATGTCTGCTGCACACTTTCGGCCGGCAAACTCAAACGGGTAACGATTTTTGCGAATCTCGTTTGCCGCAAACACGCCAAGCGTTTCTGCTTCCAAAGCGTCGAGATACACATTGGTAATTATCGTACGCGAAAAGTCTGCCGGGTTGGGAGCAAACTTCTGCGTAAACTTCACTGTCCACTTGTTTGTTTGCGGATCGCGCACCTTCCGCAGACGAAGCCGCGTGCCGGTTATGTAATTGTCGGTTATTTGCAGGTGTGGGCTTGCCCGCGTCATCCCCTCGGGCAAATCCTGTAACAAGTAGCGCCGCTCGCGCTCCAGGCGCGCATACTTGCTTGCCGCCGGAATGATCGTGTTCTGTTCTGTTAGTTTAGCGACGCCCATTTGTAACTTACGACAAACTGAGGAAGGACGCGTAAACATCTTCGTGAAATGCTTTGATAGCTTCGAAGTGTCTTCGTGCCAGTTTTTCAACTTCTGCGGTTGAGCAATTGCCCAAACGTACCCAGATAACTTTAGGCGGTGGGCCGAACATGAAGCTGCGCTGATGCATGTTGTCCGCGTCCTTTGAGATCAGAATTCAAATTGTTGTCCTTTGCGTATTCCCATACCAGTGGATCGTCAGCCGCTTTCAAGCCAACATCCCGAACGTGGATAGAGTGGGGAAAGAGATCTTCGAGAAGCCGCGCCAGTTTGTGCGATAAGTTCTCGTCAAAAAGCAGCTTCATGCGGCAGGCACAGTCATGAGCTTACGCTCACGGTCAGCAGCGAAGGCGATGCACGCCTTCAAGTCTTCGCGCGTGAGGTCAGGAAAATCACTCAGGATTTGTTCCTCCGTCATCTCGGAGGCCAGATACTCCAAGACCTCGTAGACCGTAATACGCAACCCACGGACACAAGGCTTTCCACCACGCTTGTTGGGGTCAATGGTAATGTAATCCTGATAGTTCATGATTGGAGATTACGTCTGGTCTATTTACGAGGTCAAGAGACGCGAAGCAAGTGTCGTGACAACGTGCGTCATGGGACTGAGAACGACAGCATTCAGCCCCCAATAAGAACACAGGAACCTTGCCGGAAGGTCGTAGACCTTCCGCACATCAGGTGGCCCAGCCGAAGAGTTTGACGGCCTGCCTGGCCACTCACTTATTTGTTACTGGCTGCGAGCTCATCGGCTTCATCGGCATCCGCAGCCGGCCATCGGCATCGCGAGTGAGCGCAACGAAAGCAGGGTCTTCGCGCAACGAATCAAAGACGGCATCAACGCGCGCCTCCATCATCTCCTTCGCGCGCACCGCCTGATAACGCTCATACTGGAAGAAATGCCGTTTAAGAAACGCAAGCGCTTTCTCGCGCTGGCCATTTTGCGCATAGATTGCCGCCAGGTTGTAGGAAGCCGGCAGCAGCTTCACGTTTGCGCGGGCAATCTTCAAGGCTTCCTCGCCATGTCCGGATGCGGCCATAAAGACCGCGGCAAACACCAGGTTGTAAGGATCTTTTGGATCGAGTGCGAGCGCTTTCTGGGTGTAGTCATTACCCCTGGCCAGATCGCCTTCAGAGTTCCAATACACCGCGAGGTTGCGGTAGGCGAGAGCGAGTGGATATACCTCGACCGACTGTTCCATCAGCCCAAGCCCTTTTTTGAATTCGCCATCGTGAATGGTCATCTTGCCAAGGCCATGCAGGGCCACCGCGCGCGACAAGGGGTCGGCGCGCATGGCAAGTATCGCTTCAAAAGATGTCCGCGCTCTGGCCCAGTCACCGATATGGTGGCGATATAGTTCACCGAGGTAACGCAGCGGCGCGGGATCGGCCGGATCCATTTGGTGCGCCTGGTTGTAAAACTTTTCCGCCGCGACATATCTCGCATTGAGTTCCGCGATAAGTCCGCGGCGCATTACCTGGTCAATCCGTGCGCTTTGCCGAGCGTCGAATACGGGAGCGCGAAACTCCGGCGCATTAACCGTGGCGACATCCGCGCCAAGTTTCTTCAGCTCCTTCGCGGCATCTTTCGCTTTCCTGGGAAACATGCACTTCTGTTCAAGCACACTTTGATAGAGCTTGATAGCGCCGTCTTTTTCTCCCGCCGTGGCCTTTTCTTTGGCCTCCTTCAGGTGTTCGTCTAGCGCGCTCTCGCGCGTCTTTACTTCTGCCTCGACAACTTTCTCCACCGCCTCCACTTTGAGCTTTCCGTCTTTGTT
>DIYZ01000246.1:20285-20453 GCA_002427845.1 Chloracidobacterium sp. UBA6041
ACTTTGAGCTTTCCGTCTTTGTTCTCAACTTTGGTGACCGGCGTTCCGTCAGGCGTGGCCAGCACAGCCACGGGCAGTTTCGATTCGCCGACGAGTTTTTGGGCGTTGGGAGTTTGACCGTCAGCCAACTCCATTGAGATGCATTGGGTAGCGTACAAAGAAAGTGTA
>DIYZ01000158.1:0-14656 GCA_002427845.1 Chloracidobacterium sp. UBA6041
CAGCAGCGTCAGATGTGTATAAGAGACAGACTTTTACCTCTATGTGCTGCTGAATATCTTCAGCCGCTACGTCACCGGCTGGATGGTGGCCACCCGTGAATCCGCGGAACTGGCTAAGCAGTTGCTCTCTGAAAGTTGTCTCAAGCAGGGTATCGCGCTGGGCCAACTTACCATTCATTCTGATCGGGGCTCGTCGATGACTTCCAAACCGGTGGCCTTGCTGCTGGCCGATCTCGGGGTGACCAAGAGCCTCAGCCGGCCGCACGTCTCCAACGACAACCCTTTTTCGGAAACGCCCAACTCGCCCTTTCACGGCGGCGACACGGGTTCGACTCCCGTACGGGACGCCAAGCACCTTCAACAACTTACAGCCGTCGCTGTGACAAGAGCTTTTGGAGCAGTAACGTCTTGGTAACGACTCTCCACGACAACTGCATCCAAGAGCCAACGGCATCCGCTAGGAACGCCGGACTCAGGTGCTTATAGCGAGCGGCCACGCTCAGATCCGAGGTCAACGCTGGTGCGAGCGGACCTATTAGCCCTTGGCTCTGGTTAAACCGTGATCCTTAACGGCTAGAGATGCAGCGCGACTTATGGCGTTAGTCCCATGCGGCGCACGAGGTCCACATAACGCGGGTCGCCGCGGAGGTCATCAAAAGTGAACCACCATTTAATGAATGGTAACCGGCCGCCGCTGTGCTGCTCGAAATCCCTTTCGAGCCAGCTAAACACCCGATCTCTATCACCCAGACCGGCATACACATCGGCTAGATACTGTCCGATAGCCTCGCGCCGGGCATACTTCTCTTCGAGTTCTTTCACTATCGCCTGCGCCTCAGCACGCCTTCCCGTCACTGCGTAGCAGTAGCCCAGGTCGCCCTGATATCTGCTTGCGCCCCCGGATAATTCGACCGTCTTCTGAAACTCTGCAATGGCCTCTTCGTAGCGCCGCTGTTTGAGGTACGCAAAACCCAGCTCATCGTGTGCTCCCGGAAAGTTCGGATCGAGTTCGATGATCCTCTGGCACTGTGCAATGGCTGAGTTGAGGTCATTCTTGAGGAGATATACCTCCGCGACGTTTTGGCTGATGACTGGCGAAAGAGGGTCAAGTTCCTGAGCCCGCTTTATCTCTCTTAACGAATCATCAAGTTGCCCTTTTGCCCTGAAATTAATTGAAAACCAGTGGTGCGCCGTCGCGTAATTCGGGTTGAGGCTGATGGCACGCTTGTATTCTTCCTCAGATTCCGCCCAGTGCCACATCTGCCAAAATATGAATGCCGAGGACGTGTGTCCCTCGGAGAGCGAGTCGTCAATTTGGAGGGCGCGATCTGCGGCGGCTCTGGCCTTCGGCAGCGTCTCACTTGTAGGAACGCCAGCATACTCCTCTAGCAACCCATAGCAATCAGCCAGTCCGACATAGCCGGCGGCGTAGTTCGGGTCGCGGTCAATCGCCTGCTGGAACTGCTCGATCGCCCTCTTTATCCCTTCCGCAGTCCTCTTGTTCCAAAGATAGCGCCCTCTTAAGTAGAACTGGTAGGCTTCTGCGTTCGTCGAATCATGCTTGCCAAGTTGTTGCTGCTCTTCACCTGACAATCTCAACCGCAGCTTCTCCGTGACCTCTCGCGCAATCGCTTGCTTGACTGAAAGCACGTCCGAGACTTTGCGCTCGTACTCCTTACCCCAAAGTTCCGCACCTGTGATGGCGTCAACCAAATCCACCTGGACGTCCAGCGCATCTCCCAATTGGCGCACGCGTCCCGTTAATACCGCACGCACGTTCAACTCGTGCCCGACCTGTTGCGGATCAACCTCCTTTCCTTTGTAACGGAAAGCCGTGCTTCGAGCGATGACTCGCAACTGCTGCAACTCTGTCAGACTGTTAATCAGCGACTCGGAGATTCCGTCCGAGAGATACTCCATATTCGGATCATCACTCGCGTTCACAAATGGCAAGACGGCGATAGAATCAATAGCTGATTGGTGGTTGCTGCTACGCGCGGAGTTAACGTAGAGAATGATGCCCGCGGCTGAGAGAAGGATAGTTGCTGCCAAAGCAACGACCACGCCGCGCTTGTGCCGTTTGATCTCAGCGATGATGTATTCGGCACTCGATGTCGTGTGTGCGCTTTCGATTGTTGCCGCCTGCGCTGGAGCTTGCGCGAGCGCGACCACCTCTTTGTCGCTGGAAGATTTCGTCTCACCCGCAGCGTCCCTCAACTCAGGCGGGATAGTGCGGTCAATCTCGGCATCAACCTCGAGCTTATGCTTTAGCCTCCTTAGATCAAGCAGCATATCCTTAGCAGTCTGATACCGCTCCTCACGATCTTTGCGCAGCGCCTTGTCTACGATCCGCTCCAACTCAGCCGGCACTTCTCGCGTAAACCGCGCAAGAGGCAACGGCTCTTTATCGCTCAGAATGGACGCCAGGATTTCGTTTGTGTTCGAGCCTTCGAACGGCAAGCGCCCAGCGACCATTTCGTAAATCAAAACACAAATACTGAAAATGTCTGTCCGTGCGTCTACGGGGATTCCGCGCGCCTGCTCAGGTGACATGTAGACGGCAGTGCCCATGACGACGCCTGGTTCAGTATTGACGACTGCGCGTGTCGGCGCCTTTGTGTCAACCAAATCCGCCGACCGTCGCTCAGTCAGTTTCGCCAGCCCGAAATCGAGTACCTTCACGATACCGTCCCTCCGGAGCATGACGTTCTCCGGCTTGATGTCGCGGTGGATTATGCCCGCGGCGTGCGCGGCCACAAGTGCGCTGACCGCTTGAATCGCGATCTCGAGCATCCCGGCGAGCTTCATCGGCGCATATCGCATCCGCTGGCGCAGCGTTTCGCCGTCGATGAACTCGGTGGCGATGAAGCTCATTGAATCGATCTGCTCGATCTCATAAATCGTGAGGATGTTGGGATGGTTGAGCGCCGAAGCGGCTCTGGCTTCTTGCACGAAGCGATTCATGCGACCACGATCGGCGGCAACTTCGGTAGGCAGAATCTTCAACGCGACTTTGCGGTCAAGTTTCGTATCCTGCGCTAGATACACTTCACCCATCCCACCAGCACCGAGGTGCGAACGGATTTCATAACGACCGAGTTTTGTGCCAGCACCGATAGTCATAGCTGCATGTGTTCAGGCAGGAGGCGCTCGGGATTTGTCATATTAGGTGGCCCAGAATCTTTTGGCGTTACGCGTTTGAAGCGAGGCCCTACTACGCGGTCGGATTCTACATCAGCGGGCGTTAACAAGACGAAGTGAATGACGATTGTCGGGATTCCAATCAATTAGGGGATGGTCTTCCTAATCGCAGTTGTGAGGAGAAACTTCGGTCTTGAGGCTATGCAGCCGCTTTGCGGAGGGTTTGCATCTCGCGCAGCCAAACAATGATTTGGTTCCAATTCGGAATCATTTGGGACGCCAACATTCTAAAGAACTTGCAGGATCCCATCATTTCGCCGCGAGTCCAGAAAAGTCCATTAACTAAATCACTGCCCTCCGAATACCTGGAAGAATCATCTTCACAACCTTGTTCTGCGCCTCTCCCTTTTCGTCCGTCACAGCTTGGACGTACGTGTCCATTGTGACCTTGAGATTGGCATGACGCAGGAGTTCCTGAATGACTTTGGGGTTTTCTCCATTGGCATTCAGGATCGTCCCAAACGTATGAAGAAAGGTGTGCCAACCAATGCGCTTCCGTAAGCCAATTTTCTCCGCCGCTCGCTTTATGTAGACGCGATAGATGGTGATAAAAGAGTTGAAGCTAAAAATCACATACGACGTTAAATCAAAGACGGTACTACCGAAAGAAATTCAAGTTGCAAGGAGTAATAGGACGTTTACATTCCACATCAACGAGGAACAGTTTCTATCGCAAATTTCGATTACGGCTGACGTGAAAGAGCCGGAAAAGTTCTACTCAGAAATAACGCCTACACCAGGCCAGTATAGTAAGGCAACGTTTGAGTTGAAGACGGATGACGAGTTGTACGATTCAGTTATCAGGGACTTTCAGGATTTGGAGTCACTACTTTCATTCTCATATAACGTAAAAGAGCTTGACTGGAATTCTCAAACCTATAATCTCATTTGCGAGACCGAAGAGGAGAGGAAGAAAGCGAATATCTTCACAGCATGATCAAGGCGAAGTTTGGAGACTCTCTGCGGAGCAAGACCAAGACAGCGCAGGTCAACGAAGCCCTCTGCAAGATTCTCTGCCATAACATCTGCTGTCTTATTCAGAGCATGTTTGAATTAGACATCAAGCCGGTGTTTTGGACTAAGGCTGCTTGATGCTAGACCTAGTGATCGAGGTCATGCTCACATGTCCACCCTATGTGGGGCTGGTGCTCGTATAATTTTCTTCCAAACACGAGGTACGGCAGCAGGTTCTCGTGCTTCAGATACTCATAGTTTCATAGTTTCGGTGATTGCCGGGCGCTTATCCTGCTATTCGGAGAAAAGCGTGACTAGCGACTAGCGGTTAGGCTTTTTGTGCAGACTCCAGACTTTTTGTGCAAGAGGCACTTTCTGTGCAAAGCCGAATATCTGAATATCTGAATACCAGCTACACAACTGTATACCAGGTTAACAACCTACTTTTTCCCACTATTGGCTAGCAAAAAGCCTTGTATGAGACTTTGCTAAATTGGTGGATACTCGGTATCCAAATCGCTCGTGTCTAAGCTTAATGAGGCGGTTGCTGTAAGTCTCGCTATTCTCGCGTTTAAAGCAAAGAAGCCCCTGCGACAATCGTGGCACAGGCATTGATTAAGAACCGGCGAACGCAGATGAATTAACGACCGCCGATCCGACGAGCGGATTTTAAAAGGAACTCAGTACCCAGGTGAGAATCGATCATGGTTAACTTGCTATCAGTAGCCACCTCTACTCCGAAGCATTCATTTCAGACTACGTCACTCGCTAATGCTCTTATGCACAAGCTCTCGCCGGAACTCATTAACACGCTTAACTCCCTGGGTGTAGACCAAAGGTATTCGGTGATGGATAACTATCCCGACTTCTTGTCAGGCAAACCCATGAACGCAACCAGTTCTACTACCGAGCTCGGGGTGGCCGCTACGAAGCGTTGTATCGAGGAGTGGCAGGGAGATCCCTCGCGAATTGGTTTGCTGATTGCCGCTACTAATACTCCCGACCAAATGCTTCCCTGTCTGGCTTCCGAAATAATGGGAAAGACTCACGGACTTTTATCCCGATCAATCCGCACAGTCAGCATGCAGGCTCAAGGTTGTTCGGTCTTGTTGAAATCTATTGAGGTAGCTCAATGGTATCTCGCCGCTAACCCGGGGCAGTTGGCCATGGTCTTGATGGCCGAAGCTCACACTCCCTACGTTGCGCCGCTCTTGCGCAACGAGTACTACGGGTTTCGAGAAATCTTACGCTTGAGGAAGGAGCAAAAATTAGATGAAGCCCAGTTTGAACAGAAGAGGTTGGATACCACCTTCGTCATTCAATCAATGCTCTTCGGCGATGGCGCTGTAGCTCTGCTGGTAGGCAATGAAGAAGGAAAACCAAGCTTTGGTCCGATCTCTCATTTGACTAACGAAGAAACTGAAGACGTCAACCTTCTCACAATGAATAGCAATAGCTCCCACGAATTCCTGAAGGGACGACCACAATATTTCATGCGGCCGAGCGTGCCGACCCGCGGAGCCCACTATGCGGTCACCACTGTAAAGAACGTCCTCGAACATCCTGACTCACCAGTCTCAAACCTGGGTCAGGTGGACGATTGCCTCATTCATACCGGCAGCAAGAAAATACTCGACGGCGTCTGCTCACAACTGCATCTGGAAACCGACTCCACGAAGGTGCAGGGTTCTTACGAAGTTTTGAAGAATTACGGCAACCTCTCGAGCGCCTCAACCGGATTTATGCTGGCTGAAAAAGACGACTGGAATGGTCCGGCGATAGTGGTTGGATTCGGGGTGGGATTTACGGCAAGTGCCGGAATAATGAACTATAACAAGAATTGATCGAACATCGCGCGACGCCTCATGTCCCGGCATTTTCCAGGACAGGCTGCGCCAGAACGCTTGTAATCGTTTGGCTGATCTGGGAAAAGTCGAAAGGTTTACCGATAATCCCGTTGACTAAACGATCTTCTCCCGCCGGAGCCAGGGTCCCGGTACCATAACCGGTAACAAGCACGACATTCATATCCGGCCAACGCTTGCGAATCTCTCGAGTAGTCTCCCACCCATCCATTTCGGGCATGGCGAGATCGGTAAATACCAGATCACAATTATTTCCCGCCAAAGTCTGCAAAGCACTCTGTCCACTCTCAGCAAGCAGCACGCGATGGCCCATCACCTCAAGCATCTCAGCTAACGTCTCTCTTACGGCGGGTTCATCATCGATGACAAGTATCGAAAGCGACCGCACTTGCGTGTCGTCAATCGGCGCAGCCGGAACTTCTGCGCTGACTTCAGCCGCCGGCAGATCTATTGTGAAGACAGTGCCGGCCCCGAGTTCGGACACCACGCTTATCGAGCCTTCATGCCGCTCGATGATGCTGTAACTCACGGATAGTCCCAGGCCCGTGCCTTGGGCGCCTTTGGTTGTAAAAAACGGATCAAAGATCTTTTGTCTCACGTCTTCCGGCATGCCCGTGCCCGTGTCGGCAAACTGCAGACGCAGGCGAGAGCCCTCGCGCTCGCAGCCTATCGACAACTTTCCGCCCGCAGGCATTGCGTCGACGGCATTGACAATCAAGTTGACAAAAACCTCTCGCAGTTCGGAAGCGCTGCCAACGGTGTACTGACCGGAGTCCGCCTTCAGCGTTACCTCATAATCGAGACCCCGAAGCCGAGCTTCGTTTTGCCAGCGCGTACGCGTGATTTCAACCGCGTCATTAAGGAGGCTGGAGACATCCAGCATCTCGAACTCTCTGGCAGGCGATTTGCGCGCAAAAGTTTGAATACGACGCACGGTCGCGGCGGCATCTTCAGCGGCTGTTTGAATGATCTCCAGGTTACGCACGAGGGCCTCATCCTGCGTCTGGCGACGCAGGAGTTGAGCACGGCCCAGAATTGCGGCCAGGGAATTATTAAAGTCGTGGGCCACGCCTGACGCCAGTTGGCCCAGAGCGGCCAACTTGTCGGCCCGCGCGGCACGTTCGCGCTCTTCTTTCTGTTCGGTTATGTCCCGGGCAATACAAAGACCACCGGTTGTCCGCCCTTCGACTACGAGCGGTGAATTATCAACTCGCGCATAGCGCGGCTTGCCATCGCCGGAGAGATAACGCATTTCATAAGTTTGCGACTGGCCCTTCATGGCTGTTTGCAACTTATCGCGGACGAGTTTACGATCGGCCTCATACACGAGCTCGCAGACATGACGGCCAATTAACTCTTCGCGTTTCAGCCCGAGCGCCAGAAGCGTAGCGCTGTTACACCACTTAAAACGCCCCTCCATATCTACCGCATAAATCGACTCGCGAGCGCTTTCAAGTATGTTCGTCAGTAGTGATTGATGCTCCCGGGCTACAGCTTCCACCTTGCGCAACTCGGACAGGTCTCGCGCCGTGCAGACTACCGCCGTTACCGTACCCGCTTTGTCCAATACGGGTTCGATTGAGACCAAAATAGGTCTGTTGAGCCAGTCAGGTGTCACCTCGATGGTAACGCTCCAGCCTTTCTCGAGAGCCGTTTCCACGACGCAAGCCGAGTCTTCAGAGGTGGTTCGAAGAATCTCGCAACACCGGCGGCCCAGCAGGGCACGCGGATGTTCTGCTTCCATCGCTGCGCCCGCGCGGTTTACTCGCTTTAGTAGCCCCGCTCGATCAAAAATAAATATGCCGTCAGACATCGCATCGAAAGTTGTTTCCCACTCTGATTTCCCCTTGGCCACCATTTCAAACAACTCTGCCTGCGCTATGCCTATCGCCAGGCGCTCAGCAACAGAATCGACCAGAGACAACTCGTCTTCACTCCAGCAACGGACGCGATCTGTTTGCTGAATACACAACACCCCGCGGAAAAATCCTTTGATGATTAGCGGGTAATCAATCTGAGACCGAAGGTTGACTGTTTGGGCGTGTTCTCTGATAGCCGCGCTGAATTCCGGCGTTCCTTCGCGGTAGTTTAACGAATCCTCAATTACAAGTGGCTTCGAACGGGAGAGAAAGTTACGACCAACCGGGTCGTCATAGCTGACGTGGAACGAGCCGATACTCTCGCAGCCAGGCGCCACATATTCGTTGACAGGGGAAATGGAGTTCTCGGGATCGTAAAGGTGGATGTGCACGCGGGAAGCGCCAAGCGCAATTCCAAGTTCGCGCGTGGTCGTGCTCAACACTTCGGCCAAACTCAGGGAAGCACGTATGGCCATCGTTACGCGATTTACCAGGAGTTCGCGTTTGGAAGTGGCCTCGGCTCTCTGATAGAGCTCCGCCTGCCGGATCGCGATACCTGTTTGATCAGCGACTGCTTTCGCGAGAGCAATATCCGATTCGCTCCAGTGACGAAGTTGTCGCGTAGTAGACAGTGCAAAAGCCGCCGTAACCTCGTCACCAACCCTAATTGCCACATACATGATCGAGCGCACTTCCGCCTTCGACAGAATGCGGTGATACACATCTGCTATCCGCAAGTCGTGGGCGGCGTCATTGAAACAAAGAACGCCTTTTTCATTGAGAGAGTCGATTAACGCTCTCAAATCCTGGAGATCGAAGTTGGCCCCAGCGGGCGAGATTCCGGCCGCATGATATTCAGCTACGTTGGTGGCGCGATTTCCCGTTTGGTTTTTTATGAAAAGAGAGCAGCGATCTGCGTTCAAATGAGAACCCAGCTCTTGAACAGCCGTGCGGAAAATTTCTGAGCTATCCAACGAGCAGCGAATCGCCTGGGAGATCCGATGGCTCATCGCCTCGCGTTGAGACTGCTGTGCCAGGGCTTCCTCAGATCGCTTGCGGTCTGTTAGATCTCGACCCACGCCCTGCACGCCCACAGCCTTCCCATCCTGGTAGATCAGTCGCGTGCTCACTTCCAGGCGAACGCGACGCCGGCTTTTAGTAATAATCTCGAGTTCGTAGATCGTCGGGGCTTTGTCGTCTTTTTTCTGAGCAATCATTTGCCGGGCAACAGCGAGGTATTCGGGTGCGACTACGTCCCCAATGTTCATTTGAGCGGCTTCTTCGCGTGTATACCCCGTGATTTTTTCCCCGCTTCTATTAAGTGAGGTGAAGTTGCCGGCGAGGTCGTGCGTATAAATGATGTCGTTAGCGTTCTCGAACAGTTCACGATAGCGGTGTTCGTTTTCCTGCAACGCCTGTTGCGCTTTTCGATTCTCCGTTATGTCGGTCGCAACGCCAATCACGCCAACTACGTTTCCACCCTCGTCTCTAAGCGGCGAATAACGACCTTCCAGAGCCACATCCCCAAGGTCGATTGTGCTCGAAAAGGCTTCCCCGGCGAGAGCGCGCCGCACATTATCGATGACCTCAGGATTGTCACGGTAGAGCTCGAAGACAGACTGCCCGACAAGTTCACCTGGTTTCCAACCGAGTGCCTTTAGTCCCTCTCCTTCCGACAACGTGATGACGCCATCCGGGTCGAGTGCAGACAATATCAGTGAAGCACTACTGACGACGGTGCGCAGTCGCTCCTCAGTCTGCCGCAGAGCTTCCCGGCTGCGCTTGCGATCAGTGACGTCACGGACCACGGCCTGGACCCCAGTCTTACCGCGAAACACGAAGGGCATTTCGGCAACTTCCACGTCAATCACGTCGCCATTCAGCTTTATGTGTTTCTGTTCTTTAAGCTCAGTTGAGGAACCTTGCTCTTGAACCTGGCGAATGCGATCACTAACCACCTCCCGATAGTCCGGATGAACCCGGTCAAGTATTGGCGTGCCAATTAACTCTTCCGCGCCGGTGGCGCCCCAGAGACGTTCAGCCGCGGGGTTTACGTAAACAAGCTTGCCTTCACTGAAGACAATGATTGCTTCCGGCGAAAGTTCCACCAGCCGGCGATATCGTTCTTCACTTTCTTTTAGTGCTTCCTCGGCGAGCTTACGATCGGTGATGTCGCGGATAACGCCGCGAATTCCGGTGGGCCGCATTTGCCGATCCCGTTCAATCGTGATCACGCCCTCGAGGTATTTCCCGTTGTCCTCAGTATCCTTGACGTAGTAAGTAGAGCGCAGCGCTGAATCGTTGGCGGCTCGTCGCGTTTCTTCAATGTCGCGAGTAGCAGCTTCACTTCCAAGTAGTTTGCTGAGATGGCTGCCAATAATCTCAGCCGGTGATTTCCCGAAGAACCTGGCGCCAGCACCATTGATGCTGGTGATGTATCCCTGCATGTCGCGCGTGTAGATGATGTCGGCCGCCTGCTCTACAATGTCCCGATAGTGTTTCTCAACACGACACCGTTCGGCGAGCCTGGCGACCTTGACCAGCATTTCCTCGTTCCGAAAGGGAATCGCCAGATAATCGTCGGCACCGGCAGTCAAGCCTTCCATACTGTCCGCAGACGTATCGCGCAGACCGCTAATAAGCAGCACGGGGATATGGGTCGTGCTGGGCCCGCGCTTGATCTGGCGACAAAGTTCGATGCCATCAATCACGGGCATGACCACGTCGCTAATGACTACTTCTGGCTGAAAGGAAGGAATCAGCTCGAGCGCCTTCTCACCATTGCTGGCAGACATTACTTCGTAGCCTGCCTGCTCAAGTAGATCAACGAGCAACTGCGAAACTTTCTGATCGTCATCGACGATCAGCATTCGACACTTTTCTGAGGGGGTGTTGATCATCTGTTCGGCGGTCTTGAGGTCAGTGGCGCCTGTGCTCGTTATTCCGTCGCTAGCGTTCCGGGGAATGAGAGGAAAAACCGGGAGTAGAGGTTTTGATTCAGAAAATGGCTAGTAGAGAAGTGGCTCCGAAGGTTAATCCCAATCAACCGCGGTGGCAGTATAACAAAGTTGGCAAGGGTTTGTCATTCGATAAACCGAAGAAAACCCCTGATTAATTAAGGATTTGAGGCGTTCCCAATAAGATCAAGGCTGCGCGCGGCGTCTCGGGGACGCGTCGCGCTCGGAAGTCTTGGCAAAATAGCCGGGACGATAATTGAGTTTGAGGTTCTGTTTGCGCATTTCGGGGTCAACCACTTCAATCTGTATCCGACGGTATGAACCATCGCGAGCCTTGTTTGAGGGTGAATAGGCGACGAGATACTGTTCGCGCAAATCGCGCTGAATCTGAACAAAGGCTTCACGCAGTTCCCGTTCGTTGCGAGGGAAATAGGCGCGTCCTCCCGTTTGTTCTGTAATCTTTCGCAATGACCCCCCATCTACGCCACCCTGGTAGGTGTCGCCAATTCCAACGGCATAGACTAGAGCGTCAGCTTTTTGAGCCCGCGCAATCGCCTCGTGCATCTTCACCTGACTTATCGTGTCATAACCATCCGTCAGAAGAATTACAGCGCGCCGTGTGTTTTCGGCAGAGTCGGAAAGTAACTCATTAGATGTGGCCCAAACCGCATCCCAGATGGCAGTAGCTCCAGCCAAAGTCTGGTTAGTATCGGAAATGGGAGGGGTGCCCTGTCTGCCACCACCAACAACAACGCCGCCACCAATATAGGTACCAGACGGCGGCACAAATTCAATGCGATCGACCGCTCGCCGCAGGCGCTCAGGGTTTCCAGTAAATCCTTGTTCCAAGGTTACCTCTCCGGTAAATGAAACAACTGCCGCCTCATCCTTTTCCGGACGCATTACAGATTCAAGAAAAGCCCGCGCCGCAGCTTTCTCATCGGGCAGGGTACGTTCTTCCGAACGGCTGGTGTCAATGAGAATTGCTATTGAAAGCGGCAGGTCAACGTTCCCCTGAAAGGTGAAGATCTCCTGAGGCTGTCCATCTTCGAGTACGAGAATGTCTTCCTTTCTGAGATTGCTGATGAAGCGCTTGTTGCTGTCAGCCGCGGTAAAAAAGATACTCGTGAGGCTCGTATCCACACGAACCACTTCATCCGACTCCTGGGGAATCTCTTCTTTCGGAACAATGGTCGGCGATGGTGACGGCGACGGCATTTCCGAATTGCCTACCCGTCTGCTCCGAGATTTTTCGGCGGGGTTATCCTGCGTCTGCGCAAACATCCTGCTCGAAAACGCGGAACTACCAACCAGCAAAAGCCCCAACCCCAACATCAATATCAAATTACTTAACGCTCGATTAGACATCTTCGCCCTGCTACGGCCTGACGCTGTCAGCGATTGCTTTGTACCCATGCTTGGTTCTCACCTTCAAATCTCCGCGCCCTTCAGCAACCTTGACTTCAATTTTACGAAAGCTGCCATCGTACCGTTCGTTGATGGGTTTGTAGGTGACGAGGTATTGAGCCCGCAGCTCTTTGGAAATCTTATTGAAGGACCGCTCGAGGGAAAGCATGTCCCCCGTGAAAAACGCCAAGCCGCCTGTTTCTTCTGCGAGTGTTACCAGAGCGCGATCCTTCTTGTCTTTTATCTCGCCGGCTTCAACCCCAGGAACCGTGGAAAGAAACCCTGCTTTCGTAGAGATTGCGAAAATCGTGGTCTCGGTGCGCTGGGCGATGTCAATGGCATCTCGAATGTCGGCGTGACTGTAGGTATCTTCGCCGTCGGTAATGACCACGAGCACACGCCGTCCCGGCACACTTCGGAGTTTCTCATCACAGAACTGCCAAATGGCGTCGAAGAGCGCCGTTTGATTTCCGGTTTTCTTCACACTCGAGACTGCGCGATCCAAAAGATCGAGCTTGTCAGTAAAGTCCTGACGTAAATTTATTTCTTGGTCGAAAGTAGCAAAGAGAACGCGATCCTTTCGCGCCCGAATTACGGTCTGAATGAAATTCATCGCAGACTCTTGTTCAAACTTGAGTTTGCCCGCCGTGGAAGGAGAGGTGTCCATCAACACTGCCACATATAACGGCAGGGCTTCACCGAGATCATCCGAGAAGGTCTCGATCTGTTGCGGAACCCGATCCTCGAGGACAAGAAAATCATTCTTTGTAAGCCCCGAAACAAACTGGCCCTTCTTATCAAGAACCGTAATCGGAAGACGCACGCGTCTGACAGGGATTTTGATCGATTCTTGATCCGATTCAATGACTGGAGGGGTCGGACTCAGCTTCGGCTTTTGCGCCTCGGTTGTACTCGCGAAGGCGAACGCCAGGGTAAGCAATAACAGCCGTGGCAACAGATGGAAAGAAAACTTCATTTTAGCTTGAATATGATGACTTACAGTGCCTTTTGGCTGTTGGAGACCGGCGCTTTGATGCCCTGCTGACGCAACCTCGTTGCCCTCGGCTCAAGCACCACACGCAAGTCGAAATTCTTGTAGATTATAAGAACATACATAACGAAACAATCCAAACCTGCCCCGCTGGACGTCGGTTGGACGAAACATTCTCTCTGTAGTTTGATTCAGGAGGCGATGATACAATGCGCCGTGATCCAGGAGAGTTGTTAGCGTTACCGTAAGCCTCCGCGAGAACTTCCCCAGCCATGCCCGGCAGAAATGACAAGGACGCACCTGAAAGCAACACCGACTTCCCCGAGGTCATTGCTCACTATCGCATTCTAAAAAAGCTGGGCAAGGGCGGCATGGGAGAGGTGTTCCTTGCAGAAGACACGAAGCAGCATGGCCGCAAAGTGGCGCTCAAGGTACTGCCGCCTGAAGTAACGAAAGATAACGATCGCGCCATCAAGCAGCTAAACAAAGCCTTCGAGAGCCGCCATCCGGGATTGGTGCTGATTAGAATTGAACCTATTTTCGACGGGCTCCGGTCCGACGATCGCTTCAAACAACTCGTCAACCGCTTCGAACCAATCCCCTGAAGCATTCTTAGTTGTGAGCCTGCCGCGCCTCGAGTTGTTCCAATAAACTCAAGAGTTCAATCGGCAACGGCGCTGTAAACCGCATCGGCTCGCCCGTGCGCGGATGACGGAAGCCTAACTGTTCCGCGTGCAGAAAGTGTCGATTCAATTTGCGAATCTGCGCTCGCAACTGGACGTCCTGTACATTATTCTCCCGGCCCGCGCCGTAAAGTTCATCCCCCACGACCGGGTGCTTGAGCCAGGAGAGATGAACCCTAATCTGATGGGTGCGTCCTGTCTTCAATTCAACATCAAGCAACGTAAAAGAATCGTAGCTGCGGCGGACCTTATAAAGTGACAAAGCACCCCGGCCCCCGGCGACTATCGCCATGCGCGTCCGATTACGAGGGTCGCGCGCGATAGGTTGTTCAATACGGCCGGCTGCCTCTTTGACCACGCCGTAAACCAGCGCAACATAACTCTTGAATACTTCTCGCGCACGAAACTGATCCGCCAGGTATTCGTGAGCCGATTCCGTCCTGGCCGCAACCAGCAGGCCCGAAGTGTCCTTGTCTAAACGATGCACGATGCCCGGGCGAGTTGAGCCTGTTTTCGAGAGTTGTTGGAAATGGTAAGCCAGGGCATTCGCAAGCGTTCCTGAATGGACTCCAGCCGCGGGATGGACCACAAGTCCGGCGGGTTTGTTGACGACGATTAAATCGTCATCTTCAAAGACAATATCCAGCGGAATCGCTTCGGGCGCGAAGTTGCTGGAAGGAGCAGGAGTCAATTCAACTTCTATCTCGTCGTTTTCACAGACCTGGTAAGACGCCTTAAC
>DIYZ01000158.1:14884-33314 GCA_002427845.1 Chloracidobacterium sp. UBA6041
CGTAACGATTTCACTGTCAGCCGAATTCTGATCTGTTGAATCCATTCAATCCTATCTTAGACGCAAAGTATGCGAAGGAATGCGCAAAGGCCCGCAAAATCTTTTCCCTGCGGCTGCGCGAGAAACTTTGCGGACCTTGCGAAAACTTTGCGGACCTTGCGGTTAACTTCCTGAATAGCGATCCTTGGCTAGCCGATCTTCTTTTCAAACTCTTTCATGAACGCAACCAGCACTTCTACGCCGGCGAGTGGGAAGGCGTTATAGATTGAAGCACGGATGCCACCGACCGAGCGATGTCCCTTCAAGCCAACCATGCCCTGAGCAGTTGCTTCAGATGTGAACTTCTTTTCGAGCTCTTCTGAAGGAAGGCGGAACGTAACGTTCATGATCGAACGCGAGTCGGCATCAGCATGTCCGCGGTAAAAGTCGGTGGAATCGATGGCGTCGTAGATTAGCTGCGCCTTCGCTTCATTTTCGCGATGCATCGCTTCAAGCCCACCCTTATCCTTGAGCCACTTGCAAACCAGGCTGAGGATGTAAATGCCCCACGTGTTGGGAGTGTTGTAAAGCGACTTGTTATCGACGTGCGTGCGATAGTCGAGCATGGTGTGGAGTCCATCCGGAATTCGCTGCAGCAGATCGTCACGCAAAATAACGAGAGTCACCCCGCTCGGCCCCATGTTCTTCTGCGCCCCTGCATAGATAAGCGCATACTTATCGATGGGAATCGGATGAGACAAAATGTCGGAAGAAGCGTCGACAACCAGCGGAACCTCGCCGACGCCAGGTTCCTTCTTCCATTCAACTCCCTCGATCGTTTCGTTCGTCGTTATATGAACGTACGCGGCCTTCGGGTCAAGCTTGAGCTCGTCGGTTCCGGGAATGCGCGTAAACCCACCATCAGCCATCGTCGCGGCCACATTCGTTGCGCCGGCGCGCTTCGCTTCCTTCAGAGCTTTCTTTCCCCAACTGCCGGTGAGGATGTAATCAGCGCTTCCTTCCGCTGGCAAAAAATTCATCGGCACCATCGAGAATTGCAAACTCGCGCCACCCTGAAGGAAAAGCACGTGATAGTTATCGGGCACGCCGAGCAATTCTCGCAAACCCGCATCAGCGCGGTGAAAAATCTCATCAAATGTCGTTGACCGATGACTAATCTCCATCACCGACATGCCCACACCGGGCAGGCTCAACATATCGCGCTGAGCTTCTTCCAGGACAGGCACAGGAAGTATGGCTGGGCCGGCACTGAAATTGTAGATCCGTTCGGTCATTCGATTCTCCGCGGTTAGCGTTCAAGTAGTTCAGAGTCCAACCTTCAGGTTGTTCTAGGTAGCAAGCTAAAGCTTGTACTCTGAACTCGGAATTATTTTTCCTGCTGCGACCGCATCATGCGCCCGGCAACGCGCGTAATTAACGATCGCGGCGCCAGCCGTTCAGACTCAACCATCAGAAAATTTGTCCAACCGGAGATAACGTGGCTCTTGCCACGGCTGAGCCCGCGCAGTGCCGCGTCTACTACGTCTTCCGGAGTTTGCGCAACACGAGCCGGGGGTTTCCGACCACGAGCGGCTTCGAAAAAGTTGGTGTCAGTAACGCCCGGACAAAGTGCCATTACTTTGATTCCGTAGGGCCGATTCTCTTCCCATAGCGCTTCCGAGAAGGAAAGCACAAACGCTTTTGTAGCCGCATAAGTGGCCATGAAAGGCACCGGCTGAAACCCTGCGGTGGAAGCGACGTTGATGATTGCGCCCTGCTTGCGCTCGAGCATTGGAGCGAGGAAGCGGTGAGTCAACTCCACCAGCGCCTTAACGTTTAGATCGATCATATTCAGTTCGCGCGCGAGATCGAGCGTGCTGAATTCACCCATCGAGCCAAAGCCGGCGTTATTAATGAGCAGGTCGACAACCAGACCACGTTTCGTCGCTTCCGCAAACAAACGGGCTGGCGATTCCGGCTTACTGAGGTCGAGCGCTATATACTGCGCGCGAATGCTGTTAGAGCGGCCCAGTTCATTGCACAGCGTTATGAGCTTGTCTTCCGAACGAGCAACCAACAAGACATTGCGACCGCGCGCGGCGAGCTTGCGCGCGAAGACTTCGCCAATGCCGGAAGATGCGCCAGTGATGAGGGTCGTATTCATTTGTTGCTCACCCCAAGCAAATCGAGCTCGATGATGTTTCCGTTCCCTGCCTGTAACATATCGAGCAACTCGCGCGAGGGCGGCTTGTCGAGATTGATTCGAGCAACCGCGGCCTCGGCGCCTTCGAAAACTATGTTCTCCATCTCCTGAACATTTATCCCTTCAGACTTGATCGCGTCGAGCACTGTTGCCAACACTCCGGGACGATCCAGATGACGCACAACGAGCCGGTAGCCGGCCGGTGTTTGGCGTGCCAGGTTAATCACATTAGGAACTTTGCCCGTTTCCTTAAACTCGCGAACTATCCTAACCGTCTCGGCGGCAATTGCTTCCTGCGCTTGATCGGTTGAAGCGCCGATGTGGTGGGTGCCGTAGAGATTTTCTTCTTTCGCGATCTCGGCAGTGAAGGCGCCAGTCGCGGAGGTTGGCTCTCCGGCGTACACATCCAAACCGGCGCGAATGCCGCGCGACTTCATGGCCTGGACCAACGCTGCCTGGTCTACTACCTCGCCTCGGGCTGTGTTGATGAAGTAAGCGCCTTCCCGCATTTGTCCGAAGAACTCAGTTCCCAGGAATCCTTTAGTGTCGGGGTTTAGCGCGACGTGAATACTAACAACGTCGGCTTCGCGCGCAACCTCGGCCGGTGTCGCTTTGTATTCAACCCCCAGCGCGCCGGCACTCGCCGGTGTAAGACTGCGGCTCCACGCAATCACCGGCATGCCAAAAGCCCGGGCGCGCGGAATCATTTCCTGGCCAATTTTCCCCACCCCAATCAGACCCAGCTTTCGGCCAAACAAGCCGCGCGCTTTGGAGAACTCTTTCTTGTTCCATTCACCTCGCCGCAGCGCAATCACGTTATCCGCGATACGTCTGTCGAGCGCCAGAATGAGGGCAAAGGCCAACTCTGCCACGGCTATCGAATTCTTCCCCGGGCAATTGGAAACATAAATACCGCGGCGCGACGCCGCCGCCACGTCGATTGTGTTGAAACCGGCGCCCGCTCTCACCACGAGTTTGATCTGACCCGCTGCGAGCATTGGCTCGGTGACTTTGGTACCTCGTACTACCAGAACGTCTGGCGCTTCCTTGCGGATCGCTTCGACCAGTGCGTCGTCTTTCAGATCGGGTTGATACGAAATGTCGCAACCAAGGGCTGCCAGACCCTCGCGCCCCGATTGTTCAAACTTGTCAGCGATTAGAACAAGCATCGTTCGTCAGTTATCAGTTGTCAGTTGTCGTTTTGCCAGCCGCGCGCCATCCAGATCCTGCCCACGGACGACGGACCACTGACCACTGACTACCAACTCAAATCGTGTGAATCAACAGTCCATCCCGCAACTTCGGCTCAAACCAGGTAGACTTCGGCGGCATGATTTCGCCGGCATCAGAGACTTGCAGCAAGTCTTTGATCGTTGTGGGATACAAGGAAAACGCTACCGCCGCCTTGCCCTCATTAACAAGACGCTCCAGCTCTCCGGTGCCACGCATGCCCCCGATGAAGTCAATGCGTTTATCAGGGCGAATGTCTTTGATTCCCAAGATTGGATCAAGCAAACGATCCTGGAGAATGCTGACGTCGAGCGAGGCGACGATCCCCTGCGGCGCCGGTGCACTCGCCGGAAGACTCAGCTTGTACCAGCGTCCGTCCAGATACATGCTCCACTGTCCCCCGCTGGCCGGCGCCGGACTCCCATCCGGAGCGACGTCAAAAGGGTTTCTCAGTGTCTCGAGAAACTCGCTGCTCGACATTCCATTCAAATCGCGCACGGCACGGTTGTACGGCAGTATTTGCAACTGATCATCCGGAAACATAACGGCCAAAAAGAAGTTGTACTCTTCGTCGCCCGTGTATCCGAAACTCTGTTCTTTCAATTCGGCATGAGCACGCGCGGCACTGGCGGCGCGGTGATGACCATCGGCAATGTAGAGAAACGGAATTTCGCGAAAGGCGTGAACAAAACGCACCGGGTCGGGCACTCGCCAGACAGTGTGTTGAATTCCATCGTCCGCGGTAAAGTCGAAGATGGCATTTGCCATCATAGTCTCCATAACCATGGTGTCTATGTCGCGGCTGGCTCGATAAGTGAGAAACACTGGTCCAGTTTGAGCGCGCAGAACGAGCATGTGGCGCGTGCGATCGTCTTCTTTATCGCGACGGGTGCGCTCGTGTTTGCGAATTCGATCCTGATCATACTCATCGATCGAGCAGCACGCGACTACGCCAACCTGCTCATGGTCTCCCATAATCAGACGATACAAATAAATACTGGGAGCATCCTCGGTTTCGAGCGGACAGTCTATAGTTAGTTTCTCAAAATTTTCCAAAGCCTTGCGGTACACCGGATCGCTGTAAGGATCTGTGTCGTCCGGCAAATCGATTTCCGGGCGCGAAACATGTAAAAAACTCAAGGGGTTGTTCGCCGCCAGCGCGCGTGCTTCGTCGGTGTTGACGACGTCATAAGGCACGCTCGCCACGCGGTCGACCCGTGCAGTAGGCGGACGCAAAGCTGGAAAAGGACGAATGGCTGCCACTGATTCCTCCCGCGCAGCGGTCTTTGCCGAGCATCTAACGGCAGATTTCGACCGCGCTTTTTTGCCGAAACGTTTTTTAGTTACAGAAGGCTTGTCGTCAAAGACTATCCGTTCACACGGTGTCTTAGCAAGTCGGGAAATCGACAGTAAGAAATTGATTATTGCGTGCAAGTTAGAACAGACATAATGCGCGGGCAGAGGTCAGCACTATCTGACAAATGAGGTAGAATGTTTGCATATGTCCACGGCCGAAGAATCGCAGCGAACTAGTATTGAAGAGCAATTGCGCGTAGTAGATCAGCAACTGCGTGCCGAGATGGTGGCGCGAGGTTTCGATCCGGAGCAGGATGACAATACTGCGCTGACGGCGCCGCTGGCTAAACTCTACATGCAACGCGAGCGCCTGCGGGAAGAACTGGAATCACTGGCAGACAAAGAAAACTTAGCGGATTATTCTGGTACCGAGGCATTTTAGACACACCCAACTACGTGCCACTCAGTACTATCATTCTTCATCATGAAAGAGATTGAGAGAATAGTAGATCAATTGGATCGGGCGTTCGGTGGCGACGCCTGGCATGGGCCATCGGTCGGCAGCGTCATCGACGAGGTAACTGCTCAACAGGCGGCCGCGCGCCCGATCAAGGGCGGACACAGTATATGGGAGATAGTGCTTCATATTGCCGCCTGGGAACGTGCCTGTCGAAGCAGATTGCAAGGCGACCGCGAGCAATTATCAGCAACTGAGGATTGGCCGCCGTTGACAGTTACGGGCCCTGAGGCGTGGGAAGAAACCAGGACGTTATTGAAGCAAGGTCACGATGATCTGCGCGCGGCCGTTGTGCTTGTGGATGAATCGCGACTAGACGGGCCAATCATTGAGGGCATGTCCACGGTTTATGTAACGCTTCACGGAATTATTCAACATGACCTCTATCATGCAGGACAGATTGCGATACTAAAGAAAGCATCTGCGGAGGTGGCAACACTATGAGTGAATTAGCTAGTCGAGACTGTGTGCCTTGTCGCGGTGGTGTGCCGCCGTTAGCGGGCAAGGAAATCACCAAACTGCAATCCAAGGTTGCGGGTTGGGAAGTTGTGAATGAGCATCACCTGCGGAAGGAATACAAATTTAAGGATTTCAAAGAGACGCAGGAGTTTGTAAATCGCGTCGGTGAACTAGCAGAGCAGCAATGGCATCATCCCGATATTTGTTTTGGTTGGGGGCGGGCGGAAATAACAATCTGGACACATAAAATCGATGGCTTGACGGAAAGTGATTTTATCCTCGCGGCAAAAATTGACGCGCTCTAATGCGTCCTGCCAGAGCGCCGGTGACGGTTCGAGATCGCCGACTACTTGAGCACCTCGAAATAGATTTTTTCGGTTTCCTCAATCATCCGGTCAACACCAAACTGGGCCGACGCGACCTGGGCGGCCGCTGCCATGCGGGCGCGCTTTATCGGATCCTGCAACAACTCCGAAACCGCCGCCGCCAGGTTTTCAACAGCGCCAATGGGAACCAGGAGGCCAGTATCGCCCGCGCGAATGATCTCGCGCGCTCCTTCAGTTTCCGTGGCGACCACGGCCGTGCCGCTAGCCATTGCTTCCGCGATGACCAGGCCAAAAGATTCGGTGTGCGAAGCTGAAACAAACACATCCAACGCGCAATAGAGCTCGGCCACATTCTCCAACCATCCGACAAGTTTCACATGCCCTGTCAGATTTGACCTCTCGATGCGGCGCTCCAGCTCAAGGCGATTTTTGTTTCCGGGTGAGCTGTCCATACCGGCGATTATGAAGTGAGCATTTGGATATTGTTTTAGTACCTCGAGGGCGGCTTGAAGAAACTCCTCTTGTCCCTTGAGAGGCGTCAACTCTCCGACTGTTCCAACCAGCATGCTGTTTTCGGGCAACTGCCAACTGCGAAGAAAACGCTGTCGATCAAACCTTTGCCTGACGTCTTCAAATCGAGCGATATCAATGCCGTTTTGCACGACACTGATTTTTTCAGCGGGCACAGTCTGGTCGGCCCGCAGTTGAGACCCGACGGCCCCGGAAACCGCAATCACTCGCGCTGCTTGGGAAAGCGTGATTCGGTGTAGACGGTTTAGCGAGAAAAGAACGTGGCGCGTAATAATTAACCGCGCCTCCGGGTTTTGCCGCACCGCATACGCCGCGAGTGGATAATCGCGGGCCATATGAGCATGTACGATCTGGATCCGGTTTTTACGGACCAGCTTTGAAAGATCTCGAGCGCTCGGCGCATCGAGAGCATTTCGCAACGGCAGCGACGTGATGTTTTCCGCCGGCAGTGCTGAGAGCTCACTCCGCAACGGTGAGGTTGGGCGAATGGCAGCGTACACGTCATGACCATGACGCGCGAGGCCATTGGCAAGATCTGCCAGGTGACGCTCGCCGCCACCAGGAGCTTGGGCCGAACTTATCTGAAGAATTTTCAAGATGACAAACTTTCGTGACCGTCGAAATCGTGAAGTCGTAGATCGGAATTATTCTGAAGCCGCGCGAATGTATACAACAAACAGCCCGTCATCCAAATTGAAAATCATCTTAATCTAATGGCACCCGGACTTCCCGTCTCAATACGCGGTTCTTGACGTCCGTCCGCTTTAACTTTCCCGTACCGAAGCGAAACAGCGAAAGACAATGGTGTTTGCTTACCGCCTTGAATCGAACTCCGCTCCGGCTCAAAACCTTGGGAAACGCATGTCTGGGCCCGGCACAAGTGTTGCCATTTATCACAACTCCGAGAGTTTGCTGATGGTCAGGGCCGGAAATTGAAGGAGGATAAATTTATGGCAAAGCCACAATTAGTAACAGGACTTTTCAAGAATCGTGTTGCCGCGGAGGCGGCAGTCGATGCAATCATGAAGCGCGGCTACACGCGAGACGACATCAGCGTGATGATGTCTGACGCTACCCATAGTAAAGAATTTGCCTTACAGGCACGAACGCACGCGGCCGACGGTGCCGGTATCGGCGGCGCGGTTGGCGGTGTAGTGGGGGCGGTACTGGCAGCGATCGTGGCTGTTGGCAGCACCATTTTCCTGCCTGGGCTAAACCTCGTGATTGCTGGACCGATAGCGGCGGCCCTCGCGGGAGCCGGCGCCGGCGGTGCGACCGGCGGTGTCATAGGCGCACTCATCGGAGCGGGCATTCCCGAATACCGCGCGAAAGTCTACGAAGCTGGGCTGCGCAGCGGCGGCATCTTACTGGGAGTGGAAGCTAAGTCGGACGAGGAGGTGGAGAAACTCGAGGAACTACTCACGGCCATCGGAGCTGAGCATGTTCGTGCAGAGTAGTTCAGATCTGAAGTCGAAGAGGGACGCTTCAAGTCGCTATCACAAAAAGGGCTTACGACGACTGATACGTCATAAGCCCTAAGTGTTAGCGGAGGTGAAAACTATTTGCGAACTGCTTCGCCGATGTCTTCGATTGCCTCGCCGACTTTTCGGCGAGCCTTTCCGAATCCTTCCCGGACCTTACCGCCGGCGTGATCCGCCCGCCCTTCTTCTTCCAGGTTGCGGTTGTTGACTGCGCGTCCAACGGTCTCTTTAGTCGTCCCTTTTGCCTGATCAAATTTTCCTGCAAGTTCATCTTTGTTTGGTAAACCCATCGCAAGCCTCCTTTGTTCTTCGCTGTGGAAATATTTTCCCCAGTTAATGGCCTTACACGGTGTAGAGCAACATGCGTTCCTCGCGAAGAGATGCCCGCATTTTGACCGATTGGAAACGATATAAAGGGAGGAGTTGATTAGTCGGCTTGAAAACGGAAGCGATTAATCGTCGCGGGTGTATGTTTCAGAGACTCTGCTGCGTGATCTTGGGACAAGCTTACGACTGCTCGAAGATTTGTCCGTGACCGGCCAAATGGCCTGAGGCTTTCAGCCTCCACGACATCATCACTCGATACCAGAGCCGGGATACTGGTCGTTAGCGAACCTGGGAACACAACCAAGCAAAAATTTCGGGCGTGTCCCTTTCCCAGGAACACGCCCGAATTACGGATATTTGCTTTTTCCTAGAATTCAAACCGAGCAGCAAACTGAACTTGCCGCTCACGGAAGAAAAAGCCGTCTGCGCCGGTAACCGAGCCAAACGCAGGGTTGAAAGTCAGATTAGCAGTCGATGTGGGGATAGAGTAGATCGTATTGTTCACCGACGTGACCTGCGTGTGATTGAAAATGTTAAAGCCCTCAGCCAACAACTCTAACTTCGTATTCTCCGTAATACCGAATCGGCGCGAGATACGAAGATCGGTATACTTGATCGCAGGTTGCTTGAAGAAATTGCGCGGCAGGAACGCGAATCGAAGAGAACCGTTCGATCCGTTGATGCCTCCCGCCTGGCTGAACCCAAACGCTGTGCTTGGGCTTCCGGAGACATTCGCGGTGTAGCGCGCGCCTGAAAATGCATTGAAGATCGGCGAAATCGTCCACCCATCAAGGATTGCACGGCCTACTTTATTGTCGCTGTCTTTGTAGAAGTGAGTGTTGTAAACCAAACTCACGACGAACTTATGTCGTCGATCAAAGCTTGACAGACCGTTCTCGCCCTGTTGATCGAAGGGATTGAAGGGAAGTGAGAAATTGGCCGTAAAGGTTTGCGACCCCTGTCCGTTATCGTACGCCCTTGATAGCGTGTAACTTGTCTGGAACTGCAGGCCGTTGGTTAAACGGCGGTTAGCCTGGAGCACGAGTGCGTGGTACTTGGAAGATATGTCGCTACGAATCTCCTCAATCAGGCCAAAACGAGTGTCGGGTCTGTTGTTGCCCAGAAAGTAAGGTATCGTCCATTGCACACCAGCATAAGGACCGTCCAAAATATTGTAAGTCCTCGGGACGGTCACCGGGCTCAGGTTCGTGTCGACGAAGTTCGGAAGATTCTTCCCGAAGCTGAACAGATAAGAAGCCGAGACGACCGTATTGCGGGCCACCTCACGCTCCAGGACAACGTCACCCTGATGAATCATTGGGTTTTGAAACCCCTTCGCAAAGTAATTGACCGCGGCCGAGCCCGCAGGCGCAGTCGCCAAAATATTCGGGAAAACCGGCGCACTTGGATTACCTAAAGGATTAGCTAGTGCAGGGGGTACTGCAACAGCAGCAGCCTGCAGGGAAACCGTATTTTGCCCGGCTGAACTTCCCGTGTTGATTAGCGCTTGCAGGACGGTCGAGTTTACGATCGGTCCATAATAGATACCGTAGCCGGCACGAAGACTGGTCTTTCCATCGCCATTGATGTCCCAGGCAAAACCCACCCTTGGTCCGAAATTGTTTCGGTCGTCTGGCCGATTACCGGTCTGCGGCAAGAGTGGATTAGTCAGGAAGGGCTGCGGCAAGCGCGAGTACTCGTAACGCAAACCAAGATTCAACGTGAGCCGAGGGGTTACACGCCAGTCATCCTGAAGGAAATAAGCAAGGCTGGCAGTGGAGAAGCTAAACAGAGAGGGACCGAAACCCTGAGAATAGTTGCTGGTATAACACTTGCCCGCAATCCGTGTGCTGCTGGAGCATAGCTTACTTGCCGTTCTCAATGCTCCCGACGAGGTGAAGTTCGTATAGTCAACGATGAAGTCATTGATATTCGCGTAACCATAGGAACCAGCTTCAGTAAACAAACTATCCTGTAAATCTCTGACGCGATTGAAATCGCCACCAAACTTAAACGTATGATTGCCAGATGTTTGCGTGACAGTGTCGGCGAATTGAAGTCGTCGTTCATCTGGCTGCGCGCGCCGCTCGAGAAATGTTGGCTTGCCAAACTCGAGCCCGTTGGTTAGGAAAACGTCTGGCGACCTTCCGCCACCCGCAGTGGTCGGTTCGCCTGGAAGCGGGGGCTGGCTGGCCTGAGATTCAAAATCACGAGACCATTGAAAGCGCCCCTCGTTGAGCAGCGTCGGCGAGATTGTCGACGAGAGACGCAAATTCACTGTATCAGCAACAACGAAGTCGTCGCCGTAGGCTGCGCGTCCGCGCGTGACGGTTGCGGCCGTCTGCACCCCAGCTGGGGAAGCCCATCGCAGCCGGTTATATGAGGCGGTGAACGTATGATTGTTTGTGATGTTCCAATCGACCTTCGGGAAAAAGAGCTTCTGATCGCCACGTCGAGGCACGACACCAGTCTCGCTGGTGAGAAAGTCCAGGGCCGAATTAATCTGCGCATCAGTCAGAATGCGAGACGGATTTTTGAGCGAAGTTTTGAAGAGATCAGTGGTGCAGCCCGGCGCCGTCGCCGAAACGCACAGGTTGACGGTGTTCAGATAACCGGGAGCAGTAAAGACAGAAACTGCGGGGAAATTGCGTTTTTGCTGATCATAGCTGAAAAAGAAGAAGGCCTTGTCCTTCACTATCGGCCCGCCGATTGTGCCGCCAAACTGGTAGCGCACATCCTTGGCCTTGAATGCAACAGGCGTCGAAACTCCGTTAATCAACTTACTTATGGTACTGCGCGGATTCCTTGCACCCCACTTGTTGTTGCGGTCATAAAGGAAACCTGAGCCGTGAAACTCGTTTGTTCCTGACTTGGTGACAGCGTTGGTGACGCCACCAGCAGAACGTCCGTACTCGGCTGAGTAGTTGGAGGTATTAACCTGGAACTCGCGAATCGCGCCCTGGCTTATTGAGTAGGCGCTACGCGTGCGCCCGCGCTCCTCAGAGAAAAAAGCCTGGTTATTGTCACCGCCATCCACCGTATTATTGTTCAGCAGGCCTGAGATACCGCGGAAACTGATCAGACCAAACGTGCCGTCCGGAGTGGTGCCAGGCGTTAGGATTACGAAGTTGGACCAGCGGCGCCCGTTTACCGGCAGTTCGTTAATGGAGGTCTGGTTAAGATTACTGGAGAAGTCTTGCTGCGAGGTATTAATGACAGGAGCTTCCGAGATCACCTCTACCGTGCCACCGGAAAGTGGGCCGATCGAAAGACCAGCGTTAAGCGTCGTCTCCCGTCCCACTTCAACCAAAACTTTCTCCTGCGTATAAGGACTGAACCCTGCCCCATTTATAGTCACCACATAGCTTCCAGGCTGAAGGCCCGGGACCTTGAACCGACCCTGATCGTCTGTCGTCGCGGTATCTTCCTTATTTGTCTCGGTATTTTTCACCGTCACGCTGGCGTTCGGAACAACTTCTTTATTCGGGTTGGAGACAACGCCGCCGATTGCGCCAGTCACGGTTGACTGTCCAAAGGCGATCGCACTCATCCCGACAATTAACGCAAAGACAAAAGAGAGCTTCACAAATTTCGACATACTGGGGAACTCCTTAAGCATGAAATAACGTTGAAAGAATCTGCGCTCCGAATTGGGCGCAGCTTGCAACCTTGAACGAGTGCAAAATGAATTTAAGCAATTCAATGAAGGAAAGTGAATTTCAACCCCGCTTGCAGATGCGAACTTCTACCACGCTTCGCGGACTCTTCGCAAGCATAATACGTGTTTAAGTCCCGCAAGAATACATTGTTGCCGCTTCGATCCCTGAAGGAAAAATTGGTGTGTCCGCACCGCATTGACGTTCGCAAGATTTATGCCGGATAAACGTCAACTGCCAGGCATGGGTTTAGTGCCCGATTGTCAACAGTTAGTCGAAAATCGACACTTTCGCGGCGCTAATAATTAGCCAAGAATTTGGATCAATATCGGAAATTTAGGAAATTCCGATGACGACTCCATGTTCGAGAAGCGGCCCACCTTCAAGAGCATCGTCTGCCCTACACTTTTTCAACGATCATCGCGATGCCCTGCCCACCCGATGCACGCCGTAGCAAGTCCATATCGTCCCGCCCTTCGATGCAGCTCATGAAGCACCGTGATAACCAGACGCGTTCCTGTTGCCCCGAGTGGATGTCCCAGCGCGATCGCGCCGCCGTTTACATTAGTGCGAGAACGATCTAGACCCAACTCTTTCTCAACCGCCAGATACTGCGCAGCGAAAGCTTCATTAACTTCGATCAGATCAAAGGCGGCTCGCGACGGAGCCGCTTGGTCAGAACCGAGCTTATCTCGCTGAGAAAGTTTTGAGCCGTCTGCTTCCTTACTTCCTCGGATCATCTTTCGGGTTCACGTAGACAATTTCCCAGGGGCCGATACCGTGAAGCTGGATAACTGTTTCACCGTTAGCCCAGGCAAAGTGTTTCATGTGTGGCGGCAGAAATCCGAAGGTTCCCGGCGGCATTGTGTTTCCCTTGGAGTTGTCGAAGGTGTCTCCCATCCCCAGGTTGAATGTTCCGGAAACAACGGTGACATGTTCGAACTGGAGATGGTAGTGCGGCTGAATCTTATAGCCGTCGGGCATCCAGAGACGCATTGTGTAAATCCCAGGCTTCATCGGATTGCCTTCAAGCACCGCGAGTTTGGCGCCCGGCGGCAAAGCGTTGGGCGCGTCTCCCCACTTGATGTCGTCCGGTTTGAATAGCCCGTGATCCGCCATCTTCGTTGCGGCTTTCTGGCCCCTGGCGTGTTGCGTTTGTTTCATTGCTGTCTGGGCCAGCGCGATCCCCAAAACCGCTAGTAACACTGTCATCACAAGAATGATTCTTTTCATGGGTCCTCCTTTTTCTGTCGGGTGCTAATTTAGACGTCCTTCTAATCCAAATTCAGCAGCAAGTCAACGCTCAATCAACAACACGCTCAATCAACAACGCTCAATCAACGAAGCGATGCTGCGCGCGGTAGCGATGTAACAACTCTTCGAGAAATCCCTCGTAAGTGAAGGTCGCCGGGTCATAGGTGGGGCGAAGCTTGTACATAATTGGGAGCGTAACTCTCCAGGCCATCCACTGCCGGGGCAGGTCCGCCAAATCCCAGCGGCGGCGCAAAAAAGTTTCCACTACCTCGATCTCAGATTCGGTTAACAGATTGATATCGGCAACGAAGTCTACCGCCTTGAACGAACGCCGCAGCGCGGGGTCACTGACAGGCGACGCAAACACCTGGGCGAATGCGGGCGCTTCGGCCTCGCGTTCGCGCACTACCACGGTGCCCGCAACCATGTCGCCGACGCGCTGATCAGACGAACTCACAAAAACCGAAATCAAGCCGATGGAGTAAAACGGGGCGGGCATGATGTCAAACGTGCGAAGTAGATTCCTGACGGCCGCTTCCCAGAATGTTACCGGCCGGCCATCTTCTCGAATGACGCGCAACTTGAGCCAACGCTTGCCGGGCGTCTGCCCGTTCCAAATCCACTCGAAAAATGCGAAGTAACCTGAAGCGACCAAAAAAACGGTTACGATTAAAACAGCCTTGACCCAATTCGGCGCGTTCGAGAACTGTTCACCAAGGCTCGAATAATTTGCCAGCGTGGTAAACGCGATTACCATCACGAAGACCACCAGCAACTGCAAAGTATGATCGATGGCACAGGCGATGAAGCGGTTACCAATTGAGGCGAGCGCGAAGTGCAGCGGCACGCGCTCGGGTGTTTCGATTATTAGAATGTCTTCAGTGGCCAGGGTTGCGGACATTGATTTCGTAGGACAGGCATTCCTGCCTGTCCTCTGGTTTTCCAAAAATAGACAGACAAGAATGTCCGTCCCACTTATCGCAGATTTTGTCCTACTACGTTCCGCGCACGCGAAGGAACTTACGCTTGCCCACTTGAATCAGCAGCGCTCGCTCCGGGCTCAAACCGAGTTCGGAGTCATGAAGTGAATGTCTTTCTCCATCAATCGAGACGCCGCCCTGCTCAATCAAACGGCGCGCCTCAGCCATTGATGGAGCAAGTCCTGAGTCAACCAGCAAACGAGGCAGCTTCCAGAGACCAGATTCCAGCGAGACTTCCGTTACGTCCTCGGGCGCTTCTTTGCGTCTGAAGATACGATTGAATTCCTCTTCAGCGCGCTTTGCGTCTTCCTGCGAATGGAAATCAGTAATGATCGATTTCGCAAGTTCCACCTTTACGTCACGCGGATTCCGTTCACCGTTCTCCGCCGATTTACGAAGCGAACTGATCTCCTGGGGCGATAGGTCTGTTAGCAACTCATAGTAACGCCACATCAAATCGTCTGAGATCGACATCACTTTGCCAAAGATTTCCGCGGGCGGTTCGCTAATGCCAATGTAATTGCCGAGACTCTTGGACATCTTCTGAACGGCGTCAGTTCCTTCCAAAAGCGGTGTTATGACGCACACCTGCGCCTCCTGTTCGTACTCGCGTTGCAGATTGCGGCCAAGTAGCAAATTAAACTTTTGATCCGTGCCGCCCAACTCGACGTCTGCATTGAGGGCGATTGAATCGTAAGCCTGCGTCAGTGGGTAGAGCAGCTCATGCAGGGCAATGGGGCGCTCGTCCGCGAGACGTTTCGCGAAGTCGTCGCGCTCCAGAATCTGTTTGACCGTGACATGTGCGGCAAGACGTATGAACCCGTCCGAACCCAATTTGTCCATCCACTCGGAGTTGAAACGTATCTCCGTCTTCTCGGGATCGAGCAACTTGAAAATCTGCCGCTTATAAGTTTCCGCGTTGGCGGCGATCTCTTCGCGCGAAAGTTGTGGGCGCGTGGCCGATTTTCCCGAAGGGTCGCCAATCAATCCGGTGAAGTCGCCAATCAAAAATATCGCCGTGTGGCCCAGCTCCTGAAAGGCGCGCAGCTTACGGATGACTACCGTATGACCAAGATGAATATCGGGCGCGGTAGGATCGGCGCCAAGTTTTACGCGCAACGGTTTGCCCGTCTTCGCGGATAGTTCCAGCTTCGCGCGCAAATCTTCTTCGCGAATAACTTCGGTAGTGCCCTTGCGCAGGTAGGCTAGTTGTTCCTCGATTGTCATTGGCTAATCGTAAATGGTGAATCGTAAATGGTAAATAGAAGAACTTGCCGCGCCGCCGAAGTCAATTACTGTTTACGTAATACTCGTCGCCCCGCTATCTCATAATTGCCGCTAACAACCAGAGTGAGCGCTTCCGCGTAGAGTTTATGTTCCTGTTCGAGTATGCGCGCGGAAAGGGTTTCTTCCGTATCATCTTCAAGCACGGGTACTATCTTCTGCGCAATGATTGGCCCACCATCAAGACTTTCGTCAACGAGGTGAACCGTGCACCCGGTCCACTTGACGCCTTGTTTGAGTGCCTGGCGTTGCGCATCCAGACCGGGAAACGCCGGCAATAGACTGGGATGGATATTTAAGATGCGGTTGCGATACGCCTCGATGAAAACGCACGATAGCAGTCGCATGTAGCCGGCCAGACAAACGATCTCGACTCCGTGATCTTTAAGCGCGGTGACGATCGCCCGATCATGTTCTTCACGAGAACGACCCTCGCGCTCAATAGCAACGATCTTGAGGCCGCGCTCTCTTGCCAGGTCCAACCCTGCGGCATTTGCATAGTCACTAACCACCAACGCGATTTCAGCGCCAGGGATGCGCCCTTCGTCTACGGCACCAGCGAGCGCGAGCATGTTTGACCCGCGTCCGGAGATCAGAATGCCAATTTTGGTTTTTGCTTGCTGTTGCACGAGACTTGGGATTGGTCCAGCGACGCCGTGGCAATGCCGCCTGATGTCGGAAGGTCTGTGACCTTCCGTGACGACACCTAAAGTAATCGGGGCTGCCCCCCAAGCTGCGGGGCAGAGCCCTGGGAATATCTGGCACCTCTTCGGTGGGGCAAAGCCACCACCGCACATCGGACGGCGCAGCCGAATCGTCAGCGGCTAGATGAATTTTACGTCCCGCTCACCCTGAACCACTCGCCCAATTTCAAAACACTCTGCGGCGCGACCTGATAGATGTGAAGTAACCGACTGCTGATGCTCTGGCGCGCAAACCACCACCATGCCGACGCCCATATTGAACGTCCGAAACATCTCCGCTTCCGCGACGTTGCCAATCCGTTGCATCAGTTCAAAAATGGGAAGCACGGGCCAACTGCCTTTAGCTATTTCTACACCGCAATTCTCCGGCAAAATCCTGGGAATGTTCTCTGTGAATCCGCCGCCGGTAATATGCACCAGACCCTTTATCAAACCTGTATCGAGCAAGCCTTCAAGGCGCTTGAGATAACTGACGTGTGCCTGCAATAAAGCCGCGCCCGCTGTCATCCCCACCTCGTCCAGGCGTGTATTCGCATCGTAGCCGGCAACTTCGAAGAATAGTTTGCGCGCGAGCGAATAGCCGTTTGTATGAAGTCCTATCGAAGGAAGAGCCAGCAGAACATCACCGGGCACGATTTTCTTCCCGTCAATTATTTTTTCCCGGTCCGCGATGCCAACTATGAAACCAGCGACGTCATATTCGCCCGGCGCATAAAGATCGGGCATCTCGGCAGTTTCACCGCCCAGCAACACACAGCCATTTTCACGGCAACCATTGGCGATGCCCTCCACGACACTAGCTACAACTTCGGGCTCGAGCTTCCCTGTAGCGATGTAATCGAGAAAGAAGAGTGGCCGCGCACCCTGAACCAGAATGTCGTTAACACAGTGGTTCACAAGATCGCGGCCGATGGTGTTGTGCACTCCAGTCAGAAAAGCAAGCTTCAGTTTCGTCCCCACACCATCCGCGGAGGCAACCAACACCGGATGCTCTAACTGCGGAAAGGCGCCATCAAACATGCCGCCGAAACTGCCGATCTCGGAAAGCGTGCGCTGGTTAAAAGTCCGGCGCGCTAGTTCTTTGATCTTATCTGTCGCTCGTGTCGCCGCATCAATATCGACACCGGCGTCGCTGTAAGTTATTGGCTTAGTCATATGTTTAGTTGAGAGTTCCAGCTTTAGCTTGTCCGTTTAGGAAGCAGCAAGCTAAAGCCTGGACTCTCAACGTTTCAGGTCACTCATTACTCATGACTCATCACTCACTACTTTTTGCTTTTCGGTGGCGGCCCAAAGTCGCCATAGGCAATGAATCCCGAACGCGATGAATCGTCCTTTTGAGCTAAGCGCCCAACCCACAAATCACTTTTACTTTCTTTCGCGGTTTTGATGACGTAGTCGCTTTCTTTGCCTTTTGTCGTGATTGTGATCTCGCCTTGCAAGTCTGTGCGGTAGAGTTTCACATTCGCCGCTCGCAACCGATCCAGGACGATCTGTGAAGGATGACCATAACGATTCCACTCCCCGCACGAAACAATCGCCACTTCCGGCTTGACACGATCCACAAAGTCCTGAGACGTAGCATACCTGGAACCATGATGCGCGACCTTGAGAATCCTCACTTTCACATTCAGATCCTTCGTGAGCATGCGATGCTCTGTTTGCTCTTCAGCGTCGCCGGGTAGCAACATTGAGAAATCTCCATAGTCCAGCCTCATAACTACGGAGTTCGCGTTCGGCAAATTGCCGCCAGTCTTCATCTGGTCCTTAGTGAAGTAAGGCTCGGAAGGAGCAAACACTGTGAGCCGGGCGCCGCCGCCGAGATCGTATTTCGCACCCGGTTGGGCTTTCTCGTAATGTGCGCCACTCTTGCTGACGGCATCTTTGTATTCGTCGTAAAACTTAGTAATTGCCGCCGACTTGTCCGGGCGTTTGGGCTCGGGCTTTTTGCCGGACTTAACTGAAGTTGGTTTTCTTTGAACAACCAACGATTCGGGCAGCTCAGGCGCAAGACCGTTATCTATGACATTCAAAACTTTGATGACCTTTAGAACTTCATCTGCGCCACCGATGTGATCGGGGTGCGGATGCGTCGCAACAAAATAATCGAGCTGTTGAACGTTGTACCGCTTCAACGCTTCAAGTACGAGCTTGCCTTTGCCCGTGTCACCGGCATCAATCAAGACCGTCTTGCCGTCAGGCGAGA
>DIYZ01000158.1:33458-42724 GCA_002427845.1 Chloracidobacterium sp. UBA6041
GCCGCGGCAAGCAAAACTGCCAGCACTGCAATCGCGCAACCACAGCCTCGTATCGATCTGGCCACTAAGAAATAACCTCTGGTTAAACGGTTCGCGGATGGTTTTTGCGAAATGCTTGTCCGATTCGGCCCTAGTAAATGACTTTCGCCCCAATCGGTGCATCGACAAGATTAGTTACGCGCGTGGCTTTGGGTGTTACGGAATAATCACCTGACGCAAACGCCTCAAGAGCGTCCACGGCCTTCTGAACCTCCCAAATTGAGTCGGGGTCGTTATCTGTATTCGCTAGGACTGCTTCGCTGAGATTCACAGGTTGTTCTAAAACTTGAACGACCTCGACCGGGGCAACTCGCAGGTTTTCGGACTTCGGGAACTTGCCCTGACCTGCGGCGCTGAACACTGGAATCAAAACCGCGGCCATCAGGAAAACAGCGGCAACGGCTTTTCTAAAAACGCCAGTCATAGGATTCATCAGTCCGCGGTTACAGCTTCGTGGTCTCGTTCCCACATGGTTTCTGCTTCGCTCGTAATGCGCGTGGGGTATTGTTCGTTCCAGCAGGCAACACAGGAAGACTCAGGACTAACGCCAATCGCCTTGATCATTCCTGCAAGCGAAAGATAGCCAAGCGAGTCGGCCTCAATGAACTTGCAAATTTCCGCAACCGACATTTGCGCGGCAATCAAGTCTGCCTTATTTGGCGTGTCTATGCCGTAATAGCAGGGACTAATTGTCGGCGGACAACTGATGCGCAGATGAATTTCTTTCGCTCCGGCTTCACGCACCATTCTCACAATTTTTTTGGAAGTGGTGCCGCGCACGATGGAATCGTCGATGAGCACCACGCGCTTGCCTTCAATCAATGCTCGCACCGGATTCAGCTTGATGCGCACGCCGAAAGATCGAATCGATTGCTTCGGCTCGATGAAGGTCCTGCCGACGTAATGATTCCGCACCAATCCAAACCGGAAACTGATGCCGCTTTGCGCTGAATAACCGATTGCCGCGACGGTTCCCGAGTCGGGAACAGGAACAACCAGATCCGCCTCGGCAGGTTGTTCGATGGCGAGGCGCGCTCCCATTCGGTGGCGCGACTCGTTTACCGATTTACCATAAATAAGCGAATCGGGCCGCGCAAAATAAACGTGCTCAAAAAGGCACATCGAAGCTTGTTGCTTCGGCAAAGGATGCGACGAACGCAAACCATCCCGGTCAATCACCAGCATCTCCCCGGGTTCAACATCGCGCACATACTGGGCATCGATGAGATCAAACGCACAGGTCTCGGATGCCACGACCCAGGCATCTCCCAAACGTCCAAGTGCCAACGGACGAAAGCCACGCGGGTCGCGAATCGCTATCAGCTCCGACGGTGTCATGAAGAGCATGGAAAACGCGCCTTCTGTCTCCCGCAAGACCTCCGGGATCGCCTCTCGGACCGACGCTGCTTTAGAACGCGCGACACCATGAAGAATCACTTCCGTGTCGGACGTCGCAGAAAAAATCGCGCCCTCGCGCTCCAGTTTGCGTCGCTCCTCTCGAGCAAACGGCAAGTTGCCGTTATGACAGACGGCGATTTGTCCATGCTGGCAGGTAACAAGAAAAGGTTGGGCTTCGCGAATGGAAACTTCGCCGGCTGTAGAGTAACGAACGTGGCCGATGGCACTGGCGCCGGTTAAACGATCAAGCGTCGATTGATCAAACGAGTCGGCGACGTGACCCATCGCGCGCTCCTGGCGAAGTTCGGATCCGTTGGCTGAAACAATGCCACAGGATTCCTGACCGCGATGTTGCAGCGCGTAGAGTCCCAGGTAGGTTAACCGCGCCGCGTCCGCGTGGCCATAAATTCCGAAGACACCACACTCGTCGCGAAATTTGTCCTGAGCTATTTCCAAAACCACGCCCGTTTGAGTTTTAGTATTGCTCTCTGAGCTTACTTCGCATTCCAAAACGTTTCAACCCGTAAGAGCCGAGCCCGCGATACAGAACCGCTCGCGGACCGGGGTCCCCAGCCGGGGCAGCCCGGCTGGGGTGGTGGTAGCGAGCGGATGCCAGACGCAACTTGGAAATTAGCGATGATGAAATCCTGACGTAGCCAGTTGAATGCCAAAATCCGCTCGCTACCGCGAGCGGGTTCTATGTTCTTATCGCCGACAGCCGGGGGCAGCTTCGTTGGGTTACTACTGACGGTTTGGGTTACAAGAAACGAAGTCGGCGCCCGCGGATACACAAAACATTCTGCCTTCGGTATCATAAACTTCCCGGCCCTGGACTTAATCTGAGTGTTGAACTGCTAACGATGCGGAGACGCCTTTTCAGCAACGGCGCACTAAAGCAATGAAATATATTTTTCTGATTGCGATCCTGACCATAGTGTTTGCAGCGCTGCTGCCGTCCCGCACGGCTGACAGCAAAACCAGCAGCATGGATGCACAGAATGCTGCCGAGTTGTACTCCAAAAACTGTGCCACCTGTCACGGAAAAGACGGCCACGCAAAAACATTGAAAGGAAAGCTAAAACATGCGCGGGATCTAACCGACGCCACCTGGCAGGATCGTGTAAGCGACGAGCGCTTATTCAATTCGATCATGAACGGCAAGGGCAAAATGCCCGCGTTTGGAAAGAAGATCTCGGAACAAGAGGCAGACTCCCTGGTTGCCTATGTTCGTGGTTTGAAGAAATAACGAATCTTGGCTTGCCGCGCAAACCAACAGTTTTGCGCCAGATGGAAAACACCGGCAGTTTCCGGACGTGAAGACAAGAAACATCTCTTACGGCTTGATCACTTTTTTCCTCCGCGCGGGGCTCGTCGCTGCGCTATTCGCGGCCGGCTGGCTCATCTACTCCCGACTCCCTCACGCGCTCACAACCGGCACGTCGTCAACTGCGAATGCGCAGACAACTCTCCAGATAGTATTGCGACGGCCCGCCGATACAACCACTGAACCGCTCGACATCTCGGTAGAACTTTATCCCGTCGATATCGTAGCCGTGCGGCACGAATATTTTACTGAGCGACGCGCCGGCAAACGTTTTGATGAGTTCTTGAACGAGCGCATGAAGGGTCGCACTCCAGTTACCGCACGCCTCGACAAACAAGGGCAGGCTTCCGTAGTTATCAGCTCGGGCAATTGGTGGCTTCATGCGTTGCTGTCAGGCGATGAAGACCTGGAGTGGCGTTTACCTGTGAACATTTCCGGACGTAATCAGACAGTGGAGCTTACGCCGCAGAACGTTTACACACGCACAAAAAGTTTCTGAACTCAGATATCAGATGCCAGATGCCGGTATACTCGCTGCCGGTACATTCGCGGCGACTAACATCTGACGTCTAACATCTAACATCTGTTATGAAAGCGTTAAGAATCGAAAAAAGGAAGTTAGCCGTCCGCGAAATCGAAAAGCCCGAGCGCGGCGAGGAAGCTCTTGTACGCGTACTGCTGTCGGGCATTTGCAACACTGATCTGGAAATCGCCCGCGGCTACGCAGGATTCAAAGGAACAATTGGACACGAGTTTGTTGGAGTGGTAGAGGAAGCGCCCGAAGCAGCGCTGGTGGGCCAGAGAGTTGTCGGGGAGATCAATGCCGGTTGCGGAAAATGTGATTTGTGCCGAGCGGGCGATCCCCGCCACTGTCCTGACCGTACCGTCCTGGGCATTGTCGGCAGAGACGGGGCACATGCGGAGTTCTTAAGACTTCCTTTAACGAATCTTCACGTCGTCCCGGATAAAGTAGTTGACGAGCATGCGGTTTTCGCTGAGCCGCTGGCCGCAGCGTGCGGCATCATGGAAGGCGTAGCGGTAAGAAAAAGCGATCGCGTTGCCGTGATCGGCGATGGGAAGCTGGGTCTGCTCTGCGCGCAAGCGATTGCCTTGACCGGCGCACCGGTTTTGTTAATTGGTAAGCACGCCGAAAAACTACGAATCGCGGAACGGCGCGGCATTGAAACGGCTACGGCGAAAACGGGCGCGCAGCGGAAACGAGAGTTTGATGTTGTAGTAGAGGCGTCCGGATCGCCTTCAGGTTTCGCCGGCGCCCTGGAGCTGTTGCGTCCTCGCGGAGTGCTGGTATTGAAATCCACCTTTCAAGGCCCGCCGGATATGGGGGAGTTTGATCCGGCTCGGCTGGTTGTCGACGAGATCACGATCATGGGCTCGCGTTGCGGTCGTTTTCAGCCTGCGCTTGATCTCCTGAAAAAAGGCGCGATCGATATCGATAGTCTGATCAGCGAAGAGTATCCGCTTGCCCGGGGAGTGCATGCCATGGAACGCGCCGGCAAGCAAGGCGTTTTGAAAGTGTTCTTAAGACCATAAACCGCCAGAAGGCAGGCGCCAGTAAGCAGAAGGCAGCATTTTCCATTTCTCATCTATCAATGGTCATTAGTGAACCTCCTCCAGTCCGAAATGCCAAATTTCAACTGATAAATGACGAATGGAAAATGTCGTCCTTCCTGCCGTCTGCCCTGCCTCCTGCTCCTGCCTACTACCTCCTGCCCCTGCTCCTGCCGTCTGCCCGATGCTCCTGCCTCCTGCCTACTGCCTCCTGCTCCTGCCTCCTGCCTACTGCCTTCCGCCCCGCTTCCGCCCCTATCTTTTGCCCGTTTGTCTCCTATTCGTTATACTTTGCCTCTTCCCATTTTTGCTCCCGATTGTCACTTCGAATTAGTGGTGTTTCGGAAGCGCGGCTTGCGGTTTTTCTTTAAGGTGGTGTTTATGTTCGAGCTTACCAAAGACCAATCTACTGTTAACGAGCGGGTAATTTTGCGGAAGCTTCGCGTCTGGATCATCGCACTTGCCGTCGCCTGCCTGTTGGCGGGAATTGGAGTGGGCGCGATGCTTTCAGGACGTCCAACCGTGGCGCAAAACGACGTGCAGATTGCGCGGGCACCGGAGGCGCTTTCCGCGTCATTCGCGGAAATTGCGCGGCGCGTCGAGCCTGCCGTGGTAAACATTGAGACCATCGGCGCGACACCTGAAATAGCGGAAAAAGACAACGACGATAAAGACGATGAGCCGTCTAACAATCCCTTGCTCGAGATGTTTCGTCGTCAGGCACGCCGGCCCTCACGTGGCGTCGGTAGTGGCTTCATTGTCGATGCCAAAGGCTACATTCTGACAAACGAACACGTCGTCGAAGGATCGTCGCGAATAATCGTTGGCTTGCAGTCTGGTGAAAAATATCGCGGCCGCGTTATCGGTGTCGATGAGGAAACTGACGTAGCCGTAGTAAAGATTGATGCTCCGCAGGGTTTGCCGACTGTTACCTTAGGCGACTCGAATGTGACGCAGGTGGGCGACTGGGTTTTGGCGATGGGTTCGCCTTTCGGGCTGGATCAAACCGTTACTGCCGGCATCATCTCGAAGAAAGAAAGAGAGACCCCTTTCTTCACAAACTTTCAACGCTTCCTGCAGACTGATGCCGCAATCAATCGGGGAAACAGTGGTGGTCCACTCGTGAACATGCGCGGCGAAGTAATTGGCATCAATTCCCAGATCGCAACTTCCACCGGCGACTATAACGGCATTGGCTTTGCGCTGCCGGCTTCCGAAGCAAACTTTGTCTATCGCCAGATTGTTTCAGGAGGCAAAGTTCGCCGAGGTTATTTGGGTGTGACGCTCGACTCGGTGAAAGACGAGTTTGCCAGAGTCTATGGTCTACCGGAAGCAAAAGGCGCCATCGTCATGGACGTGCAACAAACCACCGACGGCCAACCTACACCAGCGGCGAAGGCAGGCTTGCAGAAAATTGACGTCATTACTGAGTTCAATGGCCAGCCCGTGGCAAATGCGCAGGACCTGATTCAGAAAGTTGCCGCCAGTCCGGTGGGCGAGTCCGCTGCGTTCACGTTTCTCCGTGAGCGCGACGGCAAACTTGAGAAGCATACTGCCAACGTTGTGCTTGGCGAACGTCCGCCACCGCAGCAACTGCGGGATAGCGAGGATCTGCTTCCTCCCTCGAAGAACAAAGATTCCGAGCCACGAGGAAATGGACTGCACCTGGGAATCACACTGGCAGAGGTTACGCAGCAACTCATCACCGACAAACACCTGACCGGAGTTCGTGGCCTCTATGTGAAGGATGTTGATCCCACCGGGCTTGCCGCGGAGGTAGGAGTCGCCGGCGGACAACAAGCGCTCAACGAAGGTGATGTCATCACGATGATTAATCGCGTTCCGGTGGCCACGCTGGCCGACTTCCAACGTGTTCTTAATGGACTGAAACCGGGCGATCCGATTGTGTTGCAAGTATCCCGTTACTCACCACAACTCGCGCGCGTGACGACAAAAATCGTGCAGTTTACTTACCAATAACGCTTGCAAGTTTCGGGTCCCGGGTTTCGAGTAGCTAAAGACCCGAAACTCGAAACTCGTGACCCAAAACTTTTCATAATGGCTCAAGCAAAAAAAGCTCTCGCGAAAAACAGATCCAAACCGCAGGTTCAGCGTCACGCCCGCGCGTCCGTTAAGAACTTCAATAACTATATCGGTGGCAAGTGGGTTCAAAGTGAATCCGGTGAAGTGTTTGAAAACATCAACCCGGCCGACACTCAGGACGTTATTGGTCGCTTTCCGCTTTCTACGGCCGCCGATGTAAATGCGGCAGTCAATGCCGCGCAACAGGCTTATGACGGATGGCGCAACACGCCCGCGCCGCGCCGCGCGGAGATACTCTTTCGTTTAGGCGAAATCCTGATCCGCAACAAAGACCGCTTCGCTGCCGACATGACCCGCGAGATGGGAAAAGTCTTGAAAGAGACCGGCGGCGATGTCCAGGAGGCGATCGACTGCACTTACTACACTGCCGGTGAGGGACGACGCCTGCACGGCTTTACGACGCCGGCTGAAATGCCGGACAAGTTTGCCATGTGTGTGCGGCAGCCGGTCGGGCTTTGCGGATTGATCACGCCATGGAACTTTCCGATGGCTATTCCGTCGTGGAAATTGATTCCGGCGCTCGTCTGCGGCAATACCGTCGTCATAAAACCGGCTGAAGATACACCCCTCTCTACTTACAATCTCGTCCAGGCTTGCGAAGAAGCGGGCATTGCGCCCGGAGTTGTAAATCTTGTAACCGGCTATGGCGAGAATGCCGGCGCCGCAATCACCAATCACCCGGCACTGCGTCTGATTTCATTTACCGGTTCGACCGAAACGGGTCGCATCGTCGCCTCCGCGTGCGCGGAGCGCAACGCGATCTGTTCCCTCGAGATGGGCGGCAAAAATGTGATCATCGTTATGGACGATGCTGATATCGATCTGGCAATCGAAGGTGCGTTATGGGGCGCGTTTGGCACTTCCGGACAACGATGCACCGCTTCTTCGCGGCTGGTCGTTCACAAGAAGGTCTATAAACAGTTCTCCAGGAAACTGGTGGAACGGACTAAAGCGCTGCGAATCGGGAATGGAGCTGATCCTAAAACGGACGTGGGTCCGGTTATCAACGCCGATGCTGTGAAGAAGATCATGAAATACATCGAGATCGGCGAGCAGGAAGATGGTGCAACGCTCGCCTGCGGCGGCAAGCGTTTGACCAGGGGCGAATATGCTCGTGGCTATTTCATCGAGCCAACGGTTTTCACTGACGTAGCTCCTGACATGCGTATTGCCCAGGAGGAAATCTTTGGACCAGTCACCGCGGTGATTCCCACGAAGTCGCTCGACGAAGCGGTCGAAATAGCGAATGGAGTTCGCTATGGCCTTTCCGCGGCGATCTATACCCGCGACGTTAATCGCGCCTTCCGTGCCATGAACGATATGTATACCGGAATATTCTATGTAAACGCCTCGACCATTGGGGCCGAAGTGCATTTGCCGTTTGGCGGCACGAAGGCCACCGGCAATGGACACCGCGAAGCCGGCACGCAAGTGCTCGATATTTTCTCGGAATGGAAATCTATCTACGTCGATTACAGCGGCAAACTTCAACGCGCACAGATCGACACGGTCGAGGGAATAGGCTAGAGGCAGAGATCAGAAGTCAGAAATCAGAGGTCAGACAGCGGAATGCCTACGCGATAACCGGTTTCCTGACTTCTGATCTCTGACCTCTGACTTCTGTCTTCTTACATCTGGAGGAGCAACGTGATTGTCGGCCTGCCGAAAGAGATAAAAGACAACGAGTACCGAGTGGGCTTAACGCCTGCGGGCGTTCGCGCGCTGACTGACGCCCACCACCAGGTTATTGTCGAGAAGGGCGCCGGCGAGGGCTCCGGCTTCGAAGACGGACTCTATCAAAAGGCGGGGGCCGAGATCATCGATTCCGCCGATGACGTCTGGGCTAAGGCCGAGATGATCGTGAAGGTGAAGGAACCTATTGAGCCCGAATACCCGCGAATGCGCGAGGGCCAATTGCTTTTCACGTATCTGCACCTCGCTCCAGACAAGAAACTCACTGAACAACTTCTCAAACGCAAAGTCACCGGTATCGCCTACGAAACCATTACCGATCGGCGCGGCGGTCTGCCGCTGCTAACCCCAATGTCGGAAGTTGCCGGTCGCATGGCAATACAAGTGGGCGCCCACTACCTGGAAAAAATGGCCGGTGGCCGCGGTATTTTGCTGGGTGGTGTGCCGGGTGTGCCGGCCGCGAGAGTGGTCATAATTGGCGGTGGGGTTGTCGGAACAAACGCCGCGAAGATCGCTGTTGGGATGGGCGCGTATGTAACAATCATCGATAACAATCTCGACCGGCTCCGCGAGCTTGACGATATTTTTCTTTCCAAGATTTCGACTTTGGCGTCAAGCGCCTACATGATTCACGACGCGATTTCCAATGCCGATTTGATCGTGGGCGCCGTGCTGGTTCCCGGGGCCTCCGCGCCGCGTCTGGTTACCCGAAGCATGCTCAAGGATGTGCCCAATGGCGCTGTTATTGTTGACGTGGCGGTTGATCAGGGTGGCTGCATAGAGACAACGCATCCGACTACTCACTCGAATCCCACCTATTACGTTGAGGGAGTTTTGCATTACTGCGTTGCCAACATGCCCGGCGCGGTGCCGCGAACATCCACGTTTGCTCTGACGAATGCCACGTTGCCTTATACGCTCAAACTCGCTAACAGGGGATTCTTTGAGGCGATTCGTGGCGACGCGGGATTGAAGGCCGGGGTTAACACTTATGCGGGCCACTGCACCTACCAGGCAGTGGCTGAAGCGCAAGGTCTGCCGTACACCAGCGTCGACGCACTCGTCGAAGTTACCAGCGCATCGGCGATGTGATTTGGTTTTGCTTTAGAAACAAAAAGGCGGCCTCAAAATTAGAGGGTCG
>DIYZ01000011.1:0-13169 GCA_002427845.1 Chloracidobacterium sp. UBA6041
ACATACATGTCTCCAAGGAGTTGACTGCTTTATCAGAGCTTCCTTCAGTATGTCGCATCCAAGAATAGGAGGTTCTGCGGGAACCAGCGACAAACTCAAGTTTGTCGGACACTTTATCACTTCAAAAAGCGATCAAACCACGCCAGCGTTCGCTCCAGCGCATCGACGCGGTGCCTGGGCTCGCGCAAGCCGTGTCCCTCGCGCGGATAACGAACCAACACAGTCTCAACGCCGCGACGTTTCAGCGCCATGTACATTTCTTCAGCCTGGGTGATGTGCACGTCGTTGTCCTGCTCGCCGTGAATGAACAGCGTTGGCGTCTGCGCTTGCTTGACGTAGCGGAGCGGCGACCATTGCCAGAGCAAATCGTAGTTGTCCCAGGGAAAGCCGCCAAACTCCGCATGGATCAAATCCTGATAAAGCGAGGTCGAATAGAAGCTGATCAAATTGCTGACGCTCGCGCTCGACACTGCTGCGCGAAACCTCGGTGTCTGCGTGATGATCCAGTTGGTCATGAAACCACCATACGATCCGCCGGTCACGCCCATTCGATCGGGATCGATCCAGCTATACCTTCGCAGCGCCTCATCCACGCCGGCCATCAAATCTTTGTAATCGCCGCCGCCCCATTCATTCAACGTGCCATCGCTAAACTTCTGTCCATAGCCGCTCGAGCCGCGTGGATTTAAATAAAGCACTGCGTAACCACGCGCCGCGTAAACCTGAAACGTGGGATTAAAAATCCAGCCATACATTCCATGCGGTCCACCGTGAATGCTCAGGATTAGCGGATACTTGCGATCCGGGCGCCAGCCGACCGGCTTGATTAACCAACCTTGGATTGGCGTACCGTCAAAGCTCTTGAAGCTAAGGCGTTCCGGCTCGCTTATTGTGAGATTACTGAGCAGAACATCATTATGGTGACTTACTCGGCGCAACTTCTCGTCCAAACCGCGAACTTGACCAAGCCAAATTTCAGGTAGTGAAAGGGGGTCGCTCAGAGTGAATGCGAGTAGAGGTTGGCGATCGCGAGAGACAGACACGGTAAAGCTTGTGAACTGTATGCGTCCTCTTCTCGTTTCCGCAGGAGCATCAGGGACAAATTGAGGGAAAAAGGACACGTCAAAAACCGGGTTAATGTTGTTAGCGTCCTCAAGTTCTGTACTGTAAATCAACGTACGCCCTTGATCGGCCGCGAGGAAGAGAATTCTGCGACCCTCTGACGTCCAACGCGGGCTCCGGGCCCTGCGGTCCAACTTGCCTGAGACTTCGCGTCCCGCACCGCCACTCGAGGCAATCACCCAAACGTGCGTGTCTTCCGCGACGCTATCGATCGTAGTTACGTCTCGCTTAGTCGCCGTGTAGGCGATCCACTTGCCGTCGGGCGACCACGTCGGTTCATATTCGCAGCCTTTCGTTTGCGTAATCTGACGCGTCTCGCCATGCAGATCGACAGCGAAGATATCGGAATTGTTGTTCGCCTCCGGATCCTGTTCGCGATTTGAAAGAAATGCGATCTCGTTTCCGTTGGGATTGAACGTGATCGCGTGGTCGTAAAACGGTCCGGAAGTAAGTTGCCTTGGCTCGGGTCTATCGATTGCAGTGATCCAAACGTGAGTGCGGCGGTTGTCGGAGAAAGAAGTTCGCGACTTGTATTGAATGCGATCGACGACTCGTGGATCATCCGGCGTTTCGGAGTCGCGCGATCCTGACAATTCTTCAGTTGCCGAAATATAGGCAAGACGCCTGGAGTCCGGCGCCCAGGCTAACGATTCACCTGCATAAGTGATGAAGAAGTTGGTATTCACCACTGAAGCGATAAAGCGTGGCTCGCGTTTGTCGAGATCGATTACCCAGATACCACCACGTTCGTCGCGAGTGCCGAGGAAAGCGATCTTTGAGTTGTCTGGTGACCAACGGGCATTTGAGGCATTCCAACCCAGCGGCAGTAAAGGCGTGGATGTGCTTCCAATTGGCACATCTGGCTGGTGACGGCGTTGCGCGTTGGGCGGAGAGCTGGGCTGGACCAAGTCGGCATAGTCGAGTTCTGCGCGCGCAAGCCACAAACTGCTGACCGTTTCATTGCCTTCGACCCTGGAGACTGAATAAACCACCCATTGACCGTTGGGCGAAATCTGAGCGTCGCTGACGTTTACCACGCGCAGAATATCGGCGGGCGCCATGGGCACTCGTGATTGCGCAGAACTCGCACCGAGCTCGCCAGGCAACGCAGCCACGATCATCGCCGCCGCGATAATTGCAAGGCCCCGCATCGGAGTTTTCCGCATAGATAAATTCGTGGACTGTTTACTTCAGACTGGGCTTCGGACTGGACTTCGGGCTGGACATCGGACTGGGTTTAGCCTGGGCCTTCGGCGGTTCGATGGACAAACTGTTACGTATCGCATCCCAGGCAGGCATGGCTTTCGTCAGGGCTTTATCCGGACCAAGGAAGGTTAAAACAACGAGGCGCTGCCCCACCACCGCCCACTGGATTTCAGCCACACCGGGGACGCCGTCAAGCGAGGCGCGAATTTTTACGCCTTCTGCCTTAACGCCGCCGATCTCCGTGCTCGCGGGCGAGCTCTCAGGAGGAGCGCCGGCCTCTTCGAAAGATTTGGTGGTGGAGGCGACGTACTTATCAACGAGAACGCGCTTCGCCTCCGCTACCTTTTCGGGTGTTGTGACCGGAGTGCGAAATACAAAAACTGTAATCTGGGCGTCACTATCGGCTCGCCCGAAAGTCATCTGTTGCGCGTCCGCGTTGCTGGTATCATTGAAAGTCCAGCCCGAAGGATAGTTAAAGCTCAGGCCGTCTTTACTAAACTGTTTCGCGTCGCCGCCAGTCTGCGCCAACGCAGTGACGCTGCATACAAACAACGCCAATAGCTGAAAAAAGTTACGAGATGATTTCATCCTTGTCCTCCCGAAAAAGTTCAAGTCCGACAATAACTCTGTCTTCAGCCTGCGACGCAGGCGACAGCATAAAGTCTGGGGCGTAAGCCCCAGGAAGAGGGGCCGAGATCAATCCAAGCCCGTGCAAACGGGCGGCAGCCGCGCGATTGTTTCATAGATGTTTGCTCTCATGCCGGTGTTCGACATAACTGAGTCTTCACCGAGATGCTGTCGCCCGTTATCACGGGCTTTGTGCTTCTGCTCTTCAGATCCTGGGGTTTCGCTTCGCTTCACCCCAGGCTTTATGCTGCCGCCTGCTTCGCAGGCTGGAAACCGTTTTGCGCCACAATTGTAGCGGATTGCTTAAGTTTGTTTCGAAAGCAACTTTAGTTGCTCATTCAATAATTCCCAAACCTGGCGCACGTGTTTCTCGGTGGTGCGAATGTTGCCGATGGAGAGCCGGAGTGTGAGTTTGTCGTTCAGCTTAGTATGAGACAACAACGCTTTCCCCGTCGCATTCACGCCATGCATGATCGCTTCGTTGAGGACGTCCAGCCATCTATTCCGCGCCGTCTCATCAACTTCAGCCGTCGGAGGGCAGGCGCGAAAGCAAACCAGCGCGAGCGGGAGCGGCGCCAGCAATTCCCAGCTGGGCGATTCTTCCACCCACGAGGCGAACAACTTCGCCAACCGGCAATGCTCGCGTATTCGCGCCGCCAACCCTTCATGACCGAAGTAACGAATGATCATCCAGAGCTTCAGCGCGCGAAAGCGACGGCCTAACTGCACGCCATAATCTGAGCCGCTGCGCACGCGCTCCTGCTCGGGCGTGCGCAAATATTCCGGGACCAAAGAGAAGGCGCGTCTGAGCAAATCCAAATGACGGCAATACAACACCGAAAGATCAAACGGCGTGAATAACCACTTATGCGGATTGACGACGAGAGAGTCCGCGCGTTCACAACCGGCTAAGATTGACCGGAGCTCCGGCACCACGGCCGCCGAACCTGCATAAGCCGCATCGACGTGTAGCCATATCGCGTGTTTCTCGCAGATGGGAACAATCTCCGGAACCGGATCGATGCTCGAAGTTGATGTCGTTCCGACGGTGGCCACAACGCAGAACGGCACAATGCCGTTCTCCTTGTCTTCCGCAATTGCGGCGGCCAATCGACGCGCATCCATGCGAAACTCCGCGTCCGTGGGAATCTTTCGCAGTCCGCGCTGCCCCAGGCCCAGTGTTATGACGCCTTTTTCAATTGATGAATGCGCCTGTTCGGATACATAAACACGCAACAACGGCAGATCTTTGCGGCCGCTCATTCCTTCTTCGCGTATACGCATTTCCACGCCCTCGCGCGCGGCCGCGATCGCATGCATGCTGGAAACCGATGCCGTGTCGTAGATGATGCCTGTCATACCAGTATCCAGACCCATCATTTGGCGGAGCCAATCAAGCGTGACTTCTTCCAGCTCAGTTGACGCAGGCGAAGTGCGCCACAGCATCGCTTTATTGTCGAACGCAGCACTCAACAACTCGCCGAAGATTCCCGGCGCGGATGTGGATGTAGCGAAGTAGGCGAAAAAAGAAGGATGGCTCCAGTGTGTCAAAGCCGGCACGATCAACCGGTCGACGTCCTTGATGATGTCATCCATCGCTTCGCCTTTTTGCGGCGGGGTGGAGGGAAGTTGCGCCTTCAAGTCACCGGGCTCGATCTGCGATAGCACCGGCAGATCCTCAACGCGTTCCAGATAGTCCGAGATCCAATCGATCAGCTCGTGGCCAAAGCGGCGAAACTCCTCCTTATTCATGTCGCCCAAATTCATGTCGGCAAGGCCAGGCGAGACTCGTGTTTCCGGTTGTGTCATCGCGCGCAGTCTAGATTAGCCGTAAACGAAATTCCATGTTTTTGAGCGCTTGTAACGCAAACTGTTAGTTTGCGACTCTGGCCAGTAGCGTCGTGCCCGACTTGCAGGAAAAGGAATTAATTAAAGATGCAAACCAACAGTTTGCGTTACGGAGCCACTTAAAGTTTGCGTCCATAACGCTCTCGACGCTATTATTCAGGCTCGATTTTAGCCTTCAGCAAAACTTTTACCGATTAATGCGGCTACCGCGTGTGCGCCATTGCCCACGCGCTGCACTTGTCGGCCAGTAAAACTATTCGCCTGTGAGGAACATATGAAAAGAATTCTACTCGCGCTGGGATTAATTTCGACTCTCCTTTTTGCTTTCGCGTGTGAACGCAAGGGAGGCCCGGGAGCCGGTGGCCAGACTGGTCCGATTGTCGTCGGTTATTACGGAGATCTTACCGGTCGCACTTCAAACTTCGGTCAGTCAACAAAAAATGGCGTCGAGATGGCGGCCGACGAGATCAACAAAGCCGGCGGCATTAGTGGCCGGCAAATCCAGATTCTTTCGGAAGATGACGAAGGACGTCCGGAGAAAGCCGCAACAGTGGTCACTAAATTAATAGATCAGGATCGCGTAATCGCTTTACTCGGCGAAGTCGCTTCCGGCAACAGTCTTGCCGCCGCGCCAAAAGCTCAAGCTGCGAAAGTGCCGATGATTTCTCCATCCTCGACCAATCCTGCTGTCACAGCAGTAGGTGACTACATCTTTCGCGTTTGTTTTATCGATCCGTTCCAGGGCGATGTGATGGCCAAGTTTGCGGCCAACACTCTCAAGGCAAAGAAAGCAGCAATTATGCTCGACTTCAATTCGCCTTACAGTCGCGGCCTGACTGAGTTCTTCGAAGCGAGCTTCACCAAGCTTGGCGGGCAGATCGTTAACAAACAGTCTTACACCCAGGGTGATCGCGATTACAAAGGACAACTCACCGCAATTCGTTCGACCAATCCCGACGTAATCTATGTGCCGGGATACTACGGAGAGGTTGGCGTGATCGCCAAACAGGCAAAGCAACTGGACATTAAAGCGCCGCTGTTGGGCGGCGATGGTTGGGACTCTACGCAACTTTGGGATTTAGGCGGCGACTCCTTAAATGGCGATTACATTTCCAACCACTACTCAGTTGACGATCCGTCACCGGCCATACAAAAGTTTGTAGCCGATTACAAAGCGCGTTATGGCAATGTCCCGGACGCGCTGGCAGCGCTAGGTTATGACGCGATGAAAGTGCTGGCCGATTCCATTAAACGCGCCGGCACTACCGAAGAGCCAAAGCTGCGTGATGCTATTGCCGCCACGAAAAACTTTACGGGTGTGACCGGAAACATCAGCATTGACGGCCAACGAAACGCCGTCAAACCTGCGGTCGTGCTCAAATTGCAAGACCGAAAATATGTATATGTGGAGACGATCTATCCTGAGGGCATGACACCGCCCGCAGGCGCCCCGGCAACCTCAGGCGCCGCGCCGGCCTCCGCTCCGCCCGCGTCGTCTCCGGCTACGAGTGCGTCGCCAGGCAAACCGTAACCCGGCGACGACCAGGGCGTCCGCCTGTAAACGCCACCGAAAGAAATCACTATGGACACTTTTGTTCAGCAACTGATTAATGGTCTAACCATCGGCGCGATCTACGCGCTTATCGCGTTGGGCTACACGATGGTTTATGGCATCCTGCGACTAATCAACTTTGCGCACGGTGACATCTACATGGTGGGCGCCTTCGTTGGTTATTTCCTGTCCTTCCAACTTGGTTTTGCCGCCGGACCTTCACTGGTGGGTCTCAGCGTTGTGCTGGTCGGATCAATGATAGCTGCGGCGCTTGTGGGAATGGCAATCGAGCGCTTTGCGTATCGTCCAATCAGAAAATACGCGCGCATGACTACGCTGATTACTGCCATCGGCGTTTCTTTGCTTATTGAGAATCTCTTTGTGGCCAAGCTCGGCGCGGCGCCGCGAGCTTTCCCGCAGCTCCTGCGCGAGCAGAGTTACACACTTTTTGGCAACGCCGCGATCTCCAAATCCCAAATCCTGATCTTTGCAGTGTCGGTGTTGCTGACGCTCCTGCTGCAGTGGGTAATCTTCAAGACCAAAGTAGGCACGGCAATGCGCGCCGTCTCTTTCAATCTCAACTCGGCGAAGTTGATGGGTATCAATACCGATTTTATTATCTCGTTTACGTTTGCACTCGGCTCGGCATTGGCGGCAGCGGCAGGCGTACTGACCGCTCAATACAATCCTCAGATTGATCCTTTGATGGGAATCATCACCGGCCTGAAGGCTTTCGTGGCCGCTGTGCTTGGCGGCATCGGTAACATTCCCGGCGCCGTACTTGGTGGTCTGCTCATCGGCATTGCCGAGACTTTTGTCGTCGGCTACGGTCAAAACGTCGGCGTCCCCACCACGTTTCGCGATGCAGTTGCTTTCGCAATCCTGATTTTGGTGCTGCTATTTCGACCGACGGGTCTGCTTGGCTCTACGGTCCAGGAAAAAGTTTAGAACAGTAATGAGTAATAAGTGATCAGTGATGAGTTATGAGTGATGAGTCATGAGTAAAGAAACCTGATCCGTGGTCTGCTTGTTGCTCATCACTCATCACTCATAACTCATCACTGATCACTGATCACTCATCACTTAACCAATGCCAACTCTAGTCAAACGGCTTGCAGCCGCGCTCATCATCGTACTCCTGCTTATCGCTATGAACCAGTACATGAGCGAAGCTGGGCTGTTTGGCTTTGGCGTGCCACCTTACTACGCGCGTTTGATTGTGCTGGCGGGCATCAATGTCATTCTTGCCGTTTCCCTAAACCTCATCACTGGATTCACGGGACAGTTTTCAATCGGTCATGCTGGCTTCATGGCTGTCGGCGCCTACAGCTCGGCGTATCTTACGGTCTATTACGCTCAGACGTGGGAACACTCGCTGGCTGGAATGTTGGGCGCGACCCTCGCGCACATACTCATATTTCTTCTGGCGATCCTGGTTGGCTCGATTGTGGCGGCGTTGGCGGGATTGATCGTAGGCATTCCCTCTTTGCGATTGCGCGGTGATTACCTGGCCATAGTCACTTTGGGATTCGCCGAGATCATTCGCATCGTCATTCTCAATATCGACAAAGTCGGCGGCGCTACCGGCTTCACCGTCCCGGGTTACACAAACTTTTTGTGGGTCGGCGCGTTTGTAGTCATCACCATCGTCATCGTTTACAACATTGTGCACTCAGACGTAGGCCGGGCACTCGTTTCCATACGTGAGGATGAGTTGGCGGCCGAAGCCATGGGCATCAACACCACGCGCTACAAAGTGCTCGCCTTCGTTATCAGCTCCGCTCTTGCTGGCATGGCGGGCGTCTTGTTTGGACACTACACCTCGTTTTTGAGCACGAACGATTTCCAGTTCATACGTTCATTTGAAATCATTATCATGATCGTACTGGGCGGGATGGGATCGCTGACGGGGGCAGTCTTAGGTGCGATCATAATAACTTTCTTACCTGAACTGCTGCGAACGCTGGGACCACGTTTGGAATCTCTTTTGAGTTCCATAATAGGCGCGAACAATATACCGGCGTCAGTACACACGTTTCTCATTCAACTGGCGAACTATCGGCTCGTTATTTTCGCTGCGCTACTAATTCTGATCATGCTGACACGGCCGCAGGGAATTCTGGGCACCCGCGAGTTTAGTCTGTCCTGGCTCAAGCGCGCGCGACGCCGGCCCGAAGGCGACAAGCCTGTCGGCGAATCAGGTGTCTCGATAGCTGAACAAGGACCGCCTTCCGCAATCGATCACACTAAAGAGGTGGAGAACAGATGAGCGGCGCGCCGGAACAAGATGCCGTAAAGGCTACCAAAGAGGATTCGATCATTACGGAAGCTGCGCGCTCGATTGATAGCCAGAAGCAGCGGACGTTTGACGGCGAGTGCCCTTTGCAAACCGTCAAGTGCACCATTCAGTTTGGCGGACTCGTGGCCGTTAATGCGCTGGACATGAGCGTGCGGCGCGGCCAAATCTACGGTCTAATCGGGCCAAACGGCGCCGGCAAGACCACCGTTTTCAATCTTCTGACCGGAGTATACAAGCCTACTTCAGGCGAGATCTATTTCCAGGGAAACCGCATTGACGGCCTGCGGTCGTACGAGATTTCACGCCGCGGAGTGTCACGCACATTCCAGAATATTCGGCTTTTCCCAAGCATGTCTGTTTTGGAAAACGTGATGACGGCCTGTCATCGTCATGCGAAGCAGACTTTGGTCGACGCTGTTTTTCGCCTGCCGCGCTTTGAGCGCGACGAGCGGGACCATCGAGAGTTTGCTTTGGAGCTGCTCGAGATTTTTGATCTTGCGCGGGTTAAGGATGAAGGCGGAACGAGCCTGCCCTATGGCAGCCAGCGGCGGCTGGAGATCGTGCGCGCCCTGGCGACGCGGCCACAACTTCTGCTGCTGGATGAACCGGCGGCCGGCATGAATCCTTCGGAGCAGGAAGATTTGATGGGTCTAATTCAGCGGATCAGGGATAGATTTTCTCTGACGATTCTGCTGGTCGAACACAACATGAAAGTAGTGATGGGTGTCTGCGAAAGAATCCAGGTTTTGGATTATGGAAAATCTATTGCGCTTGGGATTCCCGAGGAAATTAGAAACGATCCGAAGGTGATTGAAGCTTATCTCGGAGATTAGAATTTTGAACTTTGTACTTTGAGCCTGGGTTGAAGTTGTTGGAGTTCGAGGGCGCGCGACCAGTCAAAGATCAAAGTACAAAAGATCAAAGAACGAAGGACAGAACAATCAAGCCACCAGATCAAACGCAACAACCGATGCTGAGTTTAGACAACGTCTCAGTAAACTACGGCGCTATCGAAGCCCTGACGGGAATTTCGCTGCACGTGGATAAAGGCGAGGTGGTAACTTTGATCGGCGCCAATGGCGCTGGTAAGACGACGACGCTGAGAACGATCACCGGACTGCTACAACCGCGCGACGGGAAAATAAGTTTCGAAGGCGAAGACATCGGGGGCCGGCCGACGCATCGACTCGTTGCCAAAGGCATTTCGATGGCGCCGGAAGGTCGCGGCGTGTTTGCAAATCTTTCCGTACGAGAAAATCTCCAGATGGGGGCTTACCTCAAGAAAGATAAGCGTGCGATTGCCTCGGAGATGGAACGTGTCTTTCAGATGTTTCCCCGTTTGAAAGAGCGCGAGTCTCAGAAGGCCGGAACTCTCTCGGGAGGGGAGCAGCAGATGCTGGCCATCGGGCGAGCGCTCATGTCGCAGCCGCGGTTGCTGCTGCTTGACGAGCCGTCGCTGGGGCTTGCTCCCCTTGTTGTCCATACGATCTTCGAAGCGATTGATGAAATCAAAAGTAAGGGAACGACGATCCTGCTTGTCGAACAGAATGCCCACGCCGCCTTAAAGCATTCTGACCGTGCCTATGTCCTGGAGACTGGCAGAATTGTTATGGAAGGATCCTCGAAGCAGCTCGCCGTGGACCCCCGAATTAAGGAAGCCTACCTTGGTGAGTAGAACAGGAATGCTCAGGTTCACCGCTCCTCCTTCGCGCTCGCGACGGCAAACAAAAGCTCAACTCCGAAGTTCTCTTATTCCGCTCCTCCTGCTGGCGACGATTGGTTTAACGCTCTCCTGCGCGCCTCAGCAACGAAATGCGGAAGATCGGGCCACGATTAAGATTGGTTTTTTTGGCGACCTTTCCGGGCCGACCTTCAACTTTGGACAGTCAGCCATGAATGGCGTGCTCATGGCTGCCGACGAAATAAATCAGGCGGGCGGAATCAATGGTCGCAAGATCGATATTGTCATAGAAGATGATAAAGGCAGTCCTGAAGCGGCCGCGCAGGTTGCCGGCAAACTAATTAGTAACGACAAAGTCGTAGCCCTGATTGGCGCCGGCGCTTCGGGCAATAGTCTGGCGGCTGCGCCTAAAGCACAGTCCGCCCAGATCCCATTGATAGCTCCCTCTTCGACAAATCCCGCGGTGACGCAGGCAGGTGATTACATTTTTCGGGCGTGCTTTATTGACGCCTTCCAGGGCGAAGTAATGGCGAAGTTTGCCGCCGGCACTTTGAAGGCGAAGAAAGCAGCGATCATGCTCGACTTCAATTCGCCCTACAGCCGTGGCCTGACGGAGTATTTCGAGTTGAGTTTCGCCAAACTGGATGGCCAGATTGTAATCAAGCAATCCTACTCGCAGGGCGATGCCGACTATCGCGGGCAGCTCAGCGCCATTAAAGCCGCTGAACCGGAAGTCGTTTACATTCCCGGTTATTACGGCGACGTGGGCCTGATAGCGAAGCAGGCACGCCAACTCGGTTTGACCGTACCGCTGCTCGGCGCCGATGGCTGGGACGCGCCGGAGCTTTGGGAACTTGGCGGCGACTCATTGAACGGCTCCTACATTTCCAATCACTACTCAGCCGATGATCCGTCAGAAACAATTCAGAAATTCGCACGCGCTTACCGCCAGCGCTACAGCAATCTCACGCCTGATGCACATGCTGCTCTTGCTTATGACGCGCTCAGATTTCTCGCTGAAGCGATCCAAAAGGCGGGAACGACTGAAGGACCAAAGTTGCGCGATGCTCTGGCCGAAACCAAAAACTTTATGGGCGTGACTGGAATAATCAGCATGGACCGCGATCGAAACGCGGTGAAGCCGGCCGTCATCTTGGAACTTCAGGACAGGAAATATATCTACCAGGAGACAATCCAACCGGAAACCTCGCCTGCCGTTCAATCTCATTAGCACCTGGCTTGAGCCAGGTGTTTGCGACGTCTATTGATCTCTAAACCGTTTCACGGTTTACGATGAAACCGTTGAAACGGTTGGTTTCACCTCGTCACCGCGGGTTACCGCACTTAAGTGCGGTGCTAATGAGAATTTTCAAAACCGGCATTTTAGCTTCCCGGCAAACTGAACCACTACAGTGATGCTCGGGCGTAGGCCAGCGCTTCGGCGACGCGTTCGGGAGCGGTGCCGCCTGTTCGAGATTTCGTGGCCAACGTTTGTTCGAGCGTGAGAGATTCGAAAACGTCGCTTTCAATCCTGTTTGAGAACGAGCGTAGTTCGTCCAGGGACAGGTCGGATAATTCGACGCCGCTTTCTATCGCTCTGACAACTACCTTCCCTACTGTCTCATGCGCCTCGCGAAAAGGAGTGCCCTTGCGAACGAGATAGTCGGCGAGCTCAGTAGCGTTCATCATCCCTCGGGATGCCGCCTCTCGCATTCGCTTCTCATTCAGCTCCATGTTTCGCAAGACCAGCGCAGAAACTTCGAGACACGAGAAGGTAGTATCAAACGCGTCGAAGATCGCCTCCTTGTCTTCCTGCATGTCTTTGTTGTAGGCGAGCGGCAGCCCCTTAAGCATCGTCAATAACGACAGAGCATCGCCAAATACACGCCCCGCTTTGCCGCGCACCAGCTCCATGGAATCGGGGTTCTTCTTCTGCGGCATCAAGCTCGAACCCGTCGCTACTGCATCGCTGAGTTGGAAGAAGCCAAACTCCGTGGTTGAGTAAAGAATGATCTCTTCCGCCAGCCTCGACAAATGAACCATGATTAGCGAGCAAGCGGCGACGAACTCCACACAGAAATCGCGATCGCTAACTGCGTCCACGCTGTTTCTCGAGACGCCTGCAAATCCCAGTTCGCGCGCTACGATTTCGCGATCGATTGGAAACGAAGCGCCGGCGAGTGCGGCAGAGCCCAGTGGCATCACGTTCACTCGCCGCCGCGTTTCACCGAGCCGCTCACGATCACGACTGAGCATTTCAAAGTAGGCCAGACACCAGTGTGCAAACAAAATGGGCTGGGCACGCTGCAGATGTGTGTAGCCGGGAAGCACTGCGTCGCGTTTCTGCTCGGCCAAATCCAGCAGCGCTGCCTGCGTTAGGCGAATCTGCGTCCGTAGTTCATCAATAGCCTCGCGCAACCACAGACGCAGATCCGTCGCTACCTGATCATTCCGGCTGCGGCTGGTGTGCAACTTACGTCCCGCGTCTCCGACTAACTCCACCAATTGCGCCTCGACAAAAGAATGCACGTCTTCAGATTCCATTTCATCCAACTTGCCGTGAGCAAGGCCGCGCTGGAGAATTGCCTTCAGTCCTGTTTTGATGCTGTCAGCCTCCTCAGTGGTAAGCACGCCCGCCGCAACGAGGCCGTTGCAATGCGCGACACTGGCCCGCACGTCCGCCTCAAACAACCGGCGATCGAATGCGAAAGAGTTGTTGAATTTCGCAAACGCAGGATCCACTCCACCCTTAAATCGCCCGCCCCACAAGTTTTTTCCTTTAGGCATTAAGCTGCTCCTAAACCATTCGCTGCGGTTGACGCCCGAGCATCATA
>DIYZ01000011.1:13433-28005 GCA_002427845.1 Chloracidobacterium sp. UBA6041
GGACGCGTATGCATAAGAACTTAAGACAAAGAAAGCTGTTGAGCCTCGTAAAGGCAAAGCCGTTTGCGACGCAGGTCCAGCTTCGCGATTCTCTGGAACGCGCCGGTGTGCCGGCAACCCAATCCAGTCTGTCGCGGGATCTGGAAGAGTTGGGAATTGTAAAACACCACGGGCATTACGCAGTGCCCAAATCAAACGGCGCTGCCGGACGAGGGCTGCTGAGCCTCGACCTGTCTGGCGAGAACCTGGTGGTGGCGAGGACAGAGCCCGGGCTGGCATCCGCCGTCGCGGTAGAAATCGATGGCGCTGCGATTTCTGAAATTGTCGGCACGCTTGCCGGCGAAGACACAATCTTTGTGGCCGTGCGCGATCAGAAAGCGCAACGAGTGGCGATGAAAAGAATCTGGGGATTGTTTGGATAAAACAGTCTGGAGTCTGGAGTCTAAAGTCTGGGGTCACGCGCCGGGCTTCTGCGCTCACGGGTTTTTCTTTTGACTCAAGACTCCGGACTTCAGACTCCAGACTTGAATAAAGGAACCTAGGGTGGCAGAAAAAATCAATAAGATCGTTTTAGCCTACTCAGGGGGGCTCGACACGTCAGTCATGCTTCGCTGGCTGAAAGAGCAATACGCTTGCGAAGTAATTTGTTACTGCGCTGACGTGGGCCAGGGAGACGAACTAAGCGGTCTTGAAGAGAAAGCGCTTCGGACCGGCGGTTCGAAACTCTATGTTGAGGACCTGCGCGAAGAGTTTGTTCGTGAGTATGTGTGGACTGCTGTCAAGGCTAACGCCGTTTACGAAGGCGTTTACCTTCTCGGTACTTCCCTTGCCCGCCCCGTGATTGCAAAGCGCCAGATTGAGATTGCGCGCCGGGAAGGCGCCGATGCCGTAGCTCACGGCGCCACCGGCAAAGGAAACGATCAGGTGCGCTTTGAGCTGACTTACTATGCTTTGCAACCTGACATTAAAGTGATTGCGCCGTGGCGCGAATGGGAGTTTAAAGGACGCAGCGACCTGATCGCTTATTCGCAGGAACATAACATTCCCGTTACCGCGACGCAGGAGAAACCCTATTCCACCGATCGCAACCTGATGCACGTGTCTTACGAGGGTGGGATTCTGGAGGATCCCTGGGCCGAGCCGCCTGAGGATATTTTTCAGCTAACGCGCTCGCCTGAGAACGCGAAAGCGGAAGCGGAGTACCTCGAAGTCTCTTTCGAACACGGCGAGCCCGTGGCAATCAATGGCGAAATACTTGGGCCGGTGCCCTTGCTGGAAAGTCTAAACAAGTTGGGCGGCGAGCATGGTATTGGCCGTGTGGACCTGGTTGAAAACCGCTTCGTAGGCATGAAATCGCGCGGCGTCTACGAAACGCCCGGCGTGACGATTCTTCAGGTTGCGCATCGCGCGTTGGAATCAATTACGCTTGATCGCGAAGTAATGCATTTGCGCGATTCTTTGAGCGTTAAGTTTGCCGAAAGCGTTTATTACGGCTTCTGGTTTGCTCCGGAATTCGAACTTATGCGCAGGATGGTTGACGAAACGCAGCGCAACGTTACGGGCGACGTGAGATTGAAACTTTATCGCGGCAACGCGATCGTCGTGGGGCGTCGCTCGCCGCATTCACTTTATGACGAAAAGGTAGCGACGTTTGAGGCAGACACCGTTTACAACCAGCGCGATGCTGAAGGCTTCATTAAGCTCAACGCATTGCGGCTGCGATTGAGAGGTGGGCCCGCTTGATTTGCGGCTTTGCCGTCTGATGTGCGGAAGGGCTATGCCCTTCCGACCAAGTCGGTTGAGATCTTTGAGGCTATGCCTCGCGGAATCCGCGGCATAGCCGCAATCGTTGTAAGAGGTTCTCGGAAGGCCATAGGCCTTCCGCACATCAGGCGACAGAGCCGGGAGTTAAGCAGAAGAGGTCCAGACATGAAAGAGATCAAGCCAAATAACCAGCTGAAAATCGACATTGTCGATGCTGACAAAATCGGTTCCGCTACTTCTCCGCTGAACCTGGGCAGGACAATCGCCGTTATTCCCGCTTCAGGCTCGCCGCTCGCTGGTGATGTCGTTGTGGTCCGCGCGCTTACTGACAGCGCGACCTACAACATGCTCGAGCTGCCCACCGGCCGCCTCGCCAAAATCAATCCCGGTGATGTGCTCATTGGTGTCCTCGGCCGGAGGCGCGCTTTGAAGGGTTTCGTGGGCGATGTGCCCGAGACCGTCGCGGCGGGAGATCATCTGCACCTCCTCAACATGGGCGGCGTGATTGGAAGTTGCACCGGCCATCATTCGAGTTTGAGTGACGCGATTCAGGTTGAGGTCATCGGCCTCGCGAGCGACGAGCAAGGCCGTGTCCGGAACATTGCAGACGCCGCCCTGCCGCCGCAAACAAGCCTTGGCGAAACCGCTCCCCTGGTGATCATCGCGGGCACATGCATGAACAGCGGCAAAACTTACGCCGCCACTGAACTAATCAAGCAGGCGACGCGCGTGGGATTGCGAGTGGCTGCGGCGAAACTTTCCGGCATCGCCTGCTTGCGTGACACGCTCAACATGGCGGACCACGGCGCGGTCGCAATCGCAAGTTTTCTTGATTGTGGTTTGCCTTCGACCGTGGGCGCCACGAACCTTGCCGCAGTTGCGAAGACAATAATTTCACGTCTGAACGAAAGCTCGCCCGACCTGATTGTGATCGAACTCGGCGACGGCCTGCTGGGCGGATACTCCGTCGAGTCGGTTTTCGAAGACTCGGAATTGCGCGGCGCCACTGCGGGGCTCGTCTTCTGTGCATCGGATTATGTCGGCGCTTGGGGCGGAATTGAGTTATTGCGCCGGCGCGGAATCGAGATAGATGTGATTGCGGGGTCGGTTACAGACGCTCAGATGGGCCAGGATTTTATTGAGAAGGAGTTTGGCGTGCCAGCGGCGAATGCGCGCCGCGATGGCGCGAGATTGTTTGAACTACTTAGCTCCAAAGTCTCGGCTTTCAAGTTTCGAGTTTCGAACTTCGCCGTCTCCAGGGAAACCGAAGCAAAAGATACGGGAATTCTTGTCAGATGAACGCGAAACCCGAAACCCGAAACTCGAAACTCCGCATCGGGATCTTTGGCGGTTCAGGTTACGGCGGCTCTGAGTTGCTCCGGATTCTCCTCTTCCACCCGAATGTCGAGATCGTTTTTGTTACCGCGAATGAGCACGCCGGTAAATCGATCGGCGAAGTTCACCGCAATCTTCTCGGGCTGATTGATATGAATTTCGATCGCGCGCCGGAAAATCCGTCCAGGCTCGCTGACCTCGATTGTGTCTTTCTGGCATTGCCCCACGGTCAGGCAATGGACCTTGTCCCGGAGTTGCCGGCAAATGTGAAGGTGATTGATCTCTCAGGAGATTTCCGTCTTCGTGATCAAGCAACCTTCGAAGAACACTACGGCCGGGCGCACACGGCGATGCAGTCGCAGGCTGAGTTTGTTTACGGCCTGACGGAAACAAATCGCGAGGCCATTCGCGGAGCGCGGTTGATTGCTAATCCGGGTTGCTTTGCCACCGCGACGCTGCTGGGCCTGGCGCCGCTGGTCGCAAATAAGTTGATTAGTGGGCGCGTGATTGTCGATGCCAAGACCGGCTCGTCAGGCTCGGGCGCCAAGCCGGCGGCAAATACGCATCATCCGCAACGCATGAATTCGTTCTATGCCTACAAGCCTTTCACGCATCAACACGTGCCTGAGATTGAGCAGGAACTCGAACGTGCCGGCGACTGGACCAGCGAACTTGTTTTCATGACGCATTCACTGCCGGTTGCGCGAGGCATCTTCGCTTCTATCTATACCGAAACCAAAAGTGAACTGAGTGGCGATCAACTGCATTCGCTCTTTTCCGACTTTTATCGAGACTCGTTCTTTATTCGTCTGGTGAAAGGTTCTCCCGACATCAACTGGGTAAAGACCACAAACTTTTGCGACATCGGCTTCGCCGCCCGCGGACAAAACGTCGTCGTGTTTTCCGCAATCGACAATCTTGTTAAAGGCGCCGCCGGGCAAGCGGTCCAGAATATGAATCTGATGTTTGGTCTGGACGAGACAACCGGATTGATGTTGGTGGGGACCAATCCATGAACGAAGAGATATCCAAGCCTGGCAATCTCCAGGTCGGGAAGGTGGGTTTACCCCCGCCTCGTTTCGTCGGTTGCCCGCCTGGCAGGCAGGCGGGGGCCAGCCATCCTTCCTAACCCTGAGACTGCTGAGCATTTGAGCTTATATGGAAGCACAAGCTGCACAACTTGAAGAAGTCAGAGACTCTGAAGACCGCTATCAACTTGCTACTTACAAGAAGATGCCAATCGTTGCCGAGCGCGGCGAGGGTGTTTGGCTCTACACGAGTGACGGCGAGAAGTATCTTGATCTTTATGGGGGTCACGCCGTCGCAGGCACCGGTCACGCGCACCCGCATGTAGTGGCGGCAATCCAGGCGCAGGCGCAGAAGCTCCTGTTCTATTCCAATCTCGTCTACTCCGAAGTGCGTGCGCTCGCCGCTGAAAAATTGGTTGCAATTGCGCCGCCTGGACTTGCCAAAGCCTTCTTCTGTAACTCCGGCACCGAAGCTAATGAGAATGCCATGCGCATGGCGCGCATGACGACGGGCCGCGAAAACATCGTTACCTTTTCCGGTGGTTTTCACGGACGCACCGCGGACGCGATCAGTGCAACATTCCTCGGCAAGTATCGAGAGATTGGCAAACCGAACGTGCCTGGTCATCTCAAAGCTGAGTTTGGAGAAATCGAATCAGTGCGAGCGATCACCGACGAAACGGTGGCGGCGATCATGCTCGAGCCTATTCAGTCGATGGCTGGAGTGCGGACGGCGGACGCAGATTTTTATCGTGAGTTGCGCAAGCTATGCGACGAGCGTGGCATCGTTTTGATCTACGACGAGGTGCAGACGGGCATCGGCCGCACCGGTGAATGGTTTTTTGCTGGGAGCGAAGCTGGCTCGGGCGTTGTACCCGACATCGTGACGCTGGCAAAAGCGCTTGGCAGCGGCATTCCGGTGGGCGCGTGCGTCGTTACCGAAAACATCAGCTCGAACATCAAGGAAAACGATCTTGGCACCACGTTTGGCGGCGGCATGGTCGCGATGGCAGCCGTCGTCGCAACTCTGGAAGCGATCGAAGCGGATGGTATGCTCGAAAATGTAAGAATGATTGAAACGTATCTGCGCCAGCGGCTGGCGGAAATCCCACAGGTTGTCGGCGTACGCGGACGAGGCTTTCTGCTCGGGCTGGAGTTTGCAGATAACTGCGCTACGATTCACAAAGCACTGCTCGATCGAAAGATCATCACCGGAACTTCAAGCGATCCGAATGTGCTGCGACTGCTGCCGCCGTTGTGTCTAAAACGTGAAGAAGTTGATCTGCTTATTGAGGGGTTGAAAGTGATTTGCGGTTCAGGTTGAACTGCTGCTTTGCCTGCAAACAAAAAAACCTGGAGGGCCAATTTGGACTACAGTTGGTTTGATCTGGTCGGCAATGTTGGTGTGCTGCTGATGGTAATTGCTTATCTGCTCTTGCAGCTTGAGAGACTGTCCAGTTCGGCTGTTAGCTATTTGTTGTTGAATGCGGCGGGCGCCGTATTGGTAATCATCTCGCTGATGCTTCGTTTCAATTTGTCGGCCTTTTTGATGGAAGCATTTTGGCTCGTGATCAGCTTGTACGGTCTGACCAAATTAATATTTTCCAGGCCAAAGCCAGTTTAGAGTTCAGGCTTTAGCCTGCTTCTTTCGAATCAGCAACCTAAACGCTACCACCCCGCGCGGGCTGCCCGCGTGGGGACCCCGGGGTTGGACTCTTGAGTCTGCTTGAGCGGCATTCGCAAATGAGAAACTTTCTGACTACAGGAGACTTCTCGCACGAAGAGCTGGAAGCCCTTATCGCCTCGGCGCTGCGCTTCAAAAACGGCTCTGATGGAACGAAGTCACTTGCCGGTAGGTCTATCGCGCTGGTTTTCTTCAACCCCAGCCTGCGCACGAGAGCGTCTATGCAAGTCGGAATTTATGAACTCGGCGGCAATGCAGTTGTCCTCGAACCGGGCGGCACGAGTTGGACGCTCGAGCATCGCGACGGCGTAGTGATGGATGGTGATAAGACTGAACACGTCGCGGAGTTTGTGCGCGTCTTGGCTCGTTATTGCGCGGCGATTGGTGTCCGTACTTTTGCGGCTCTTAGGAATTGGGAAGAAGAGCGCACCGATCCCGTGCTCAGCGCTTTCGCAAAGTATTCCACGGCGCCGATCATTAATCTCGAGTCGGCAATGCATCATCCCTGCCAGGCATTGGCCGACATGATGACGATACGCGAAAAACTCGGCCCGGGGCGCAAGCGTGTCTTGTTGACGTGGGCGTGGCATCCGAAGCCCCTCCCGATGGCGGTGCCAAATAGTTTTGCGCTAGCCACGGCGCAGATGGGCCACGATCTCGTGATTGCCCATCCTCGTGGGTATGAGCTCGATGACGAGCTGATGAAGGAAATTGGGAGGCAAGCGGCGGGAGCAGGAGGCAACGTCGCAGTTGTCAACGACCTCGACGAAGCGTTTGCAGGCGCTGATGTGGTCTACGCAAAAAGTTGGGGCGCTAAGCAGTTTTATGGGGCTCCCGAAAAAGAGATGGCCGAGCGCGCGCAATATCGCGAGAATTGGATTGTGGATGAGCATAAGATGGCCAGAACGAACAGCGGCATCTTCATGCACTGTTTGCCGGTGCGCCGCAATGTGATTGTTACCGACGGCGTAATTGATTCACAACGGTCGGTCGTTATTGACGAAGCGGAAAACCGTCTGCACGTGCAGAAGGCCGTTTTGACTAGCTTGGTGGGGAATTAATTGGCCGCCGATTAACGCGGACAAACGCGGATTTGAAACAAAGCAACCCGAAGCGATGAGTGGGCTCGCCAAACATTCGTAAGCGGTTTTTGATCTTAGTCCGCGTTAATCCGCGGCTAATTGTAAGTTGAGCCGAAAAGAAATGATTAATACCAACGAAGTCGGCGATCAGTTGCGTCTCGACCTGTTGCGCGAGGCGCTGCCTTACATCCAACGCTTCCAGGGCCAAACTTTTGTCGTCAAGATCTCCGGAAAAGCCACCGAAGATCACGACAACTTGAGCTCGCTCGCTGAAGAATTAGCCCTGCTGCATCAAGTCGGCATACGCATCACTGTCGTCCACGGCGGCGGAAAACAGTTAAGCGACCTGGCTTCGCGAATGGGAATTCAGCAAACAATCATCGAGGGCCGGCGCGTGACTGACGATGCCACGCTGGAAATGGCAAAAATGATCTTTGCCGGAAAGATAAATACTGACATCCTCGCGGCCCTGCGCAACCGAGGAATTGAAGCCGTGGGCCTTTCGGGAGTTGACGGCAACATCGTGCACGCGGAGCGACGGCCGCCGAAGGAAATTCTCAATCGCGAAACAGGCGAACGCTCTCAAGTCGACTTTGGCCACGTCGGCGACGTAGTGAAAATTAACGCGCGCCTGCTAACCGTATTGCTTGATCAGGGTTATCTGCCGGTTATTTCTTCGTTGGGCGCGGACGCCGAGGGCACGGTCTTCAATATCAACGCCGACACGATAGCCGCGGAAATCGCCGCGCAGTTGAAAGCGGAAAAGTTGATACTGCTCTCCGATGTTGAGGGGATTTACCTGCGCCCCGGCGAGCCGGAAACCAAGCTGTCCCGACTCACGGTGGATCAGGCGGAAGCAATGATTAACGATGGCACGGCAACCGCAGGAATGATTCCCAAGCTTCAGAGCATCACCGCCCTACTGCGGCGCGGTGTACATAGCGCCCACATTCTCAGCGGGACCGCGCGCAATGCTTTGCTCACCGAAGTTTTTACCGATAGCGGCACCGGCACGATGATCGTGGCCTAACATCTCATTTGGCAGGCGGTGGTGGCGCCGTGAACTGGGCCAGGTCGCTGAGGCCAAGGCTCTGTTCGATCGCTGCCATCTGTTGCAACGCGTGCTCAAAACCGTCTTCGCCAAACTGCTCGTGCTCGATCTCCTCAAACTTTTCGTTCATCTCATCGAGTTGTTTTGAGTTGAGCGTCTGCTTCCAGGCTGGAAACACGATGGTGTCTTCGATGACGGCGTGATGCTCGTACATCCGCACCAGGGATTCGAGCGCGTTGGCGAAGGACTTAACATTGCCGCTCGAAATCTTTGGACCCGCCGTGGCCGCAAGTATGAAGTCAGTTATTTCGCGGCCTCGTTGGTGCTGGGCGATGAGAATGTCGGCGTAACTTCCCGCCGCGCCACTCGCCTTCCTGACTGCCGGGAAAATGTAAACCTCTTCGAGTTTCTTCTCGTGATATTCCTCGCCAAAATCGCGAAATAGTTTTGCTGTTTTCTGAAGCGGTTCCGGCGGAATCGCAGCGTCGCCTTGGAGCTTCGCCGCGGTTTCCTGATAAACCAGCAACGCGCGGCGGAGGACACCATGTTCGCGCATCAAATCTTCGGTCGCTGTCACTTCAGGCTCGGCGTTCTCATTCGCCTCCTTCGCTTCATTCGCTTCCGACGTTACGCCCTTATTGCAGCCAATTAAGATTGCACCGGCACCGAGGCTTGAAAGTCCCAAGAGCCATTGTCGTCTGGTTGAGTTCATGAGCGGTCCTCCTGATTGCAAGTTCACGACAGAATATCATGGCATTTAAGGCGGCTCATATGTTTGTAATGGAGTCACCCACTACCCATAGTTTGAAACCTTTGCTCTCTCCTTATGCTGGCGGTAGACTAAGCATTCCGTTTGCAAGAAGTTTTAGAACCCCGCAGCGCACATCAACCAGAGTGGACAACGAATCAATTGCGCGACGGTTTTACCGCCTGGCCGCCCTGATGGATATTCGCGGCGACGATCCGTTTCGACTGCGTTCATATCGAAACGCGGCCGAAGCCCTCGACACCTGGCCCGCGCCTTTAAAGAAGATTGCTGAAGAGGAAGGCATCGCGGGTCTGCAAGCGATCCCGGGTGTGGGCAAGGCCATTGCGGGCAAGATAATCGAACTTCTCGATCGTGGCACTTTCGACGCCTGGGAAAGGATCATAGCGGAGACTCCGGAAACGGTGCTCGACCTGCTGGAAATTCCGGGCATTGGCCCCAAGACCGCCGCCACGCTGCATCGAAAATTCAAAGTCTCTTCGCGCGAAGACTTGAAGAGGTTTGTCGCCGGCGGTGGACTCGAACTCGTCGACGGTATTGGGCCAAAGACGGCCGAGAGAATTAAGGACAATCTATGACCAAACCAATCAAGCGTCGTGACTTTATGCGCAACAGCGCTGTTGCCGGGCTTACACTGGCCGGCACCAAATCGTCGGTGCTTCAGTTTCCAAATATTATGGTCCAGAGCGGGGTCAAGCCCATCGTCATTTCATCCGCCAACGGGAACAAATTTAAGAATGGTGGAGACATGACAGCCGTGCAGAAGGCGTTCACGATGATCACGCAAGGCGCCGACGTGCTTGACGCGGTAATAGCCGGTGTAAATATCGTGGAGCTTGATCCACTGGACGATAGCGTTGGCTACGGTGGACTACCGAACGCCGACGGCGTTGTGCAGCTCGATTCGTCCTGCATGCATGGGCCAAAGAAGCGCGCCGGCGCCGTGGCTGCTCTCGAGGGCGTACGGACTCCATCGCTCGTGGCCAGGGCCGTTTTGGAAAGCACCGATCATCATCTTCTCGTCGGAAAGGGGGCGCAGAGTTTTGCTCGCAACATGGGGTTTAATATCGAAGACGATCTAAACACGGATCACTCGCGGCAACTCTGGCTGGAGTGGAAGCGGCGCACGGATCCGGCTCACTATCTCGATCCAAAAGCGCGTGCCGAAGTTTGGCGTCGTGAAGGGTTAAAGATGGTTGAGGAGGGCCTGGTTGATCGCGAGCATTATTACGGCACGATCAATTGCGACGGCATCAACTCGAAGGGCGAGATTTGCGGCGTAACTACTACCAGCGGCCTGGCCTGGAAGATTCCCGGGCGTGTCGGCGATTCACCGATTCTCGGAGCGGGACTCTATGTTGACGGCGCCGTGGGCGCGGCCGGATCAACCGGACGCGGCGAAGCGAACCTCTATAACCTTTGCTCGTTTTTGATTGTGGAAGAGATGCGCCGGGGCGCGCATCCGAAAGACGCCGGCATGGAGGCGCTCAAACGAATCAAAGCCAACACCATCGAGAAGCGGCTGCTAAACAGTAAGGGCAATCCCAACTTTGGCATCAACTTCTACATTCTCAATGCCCGGGGTCAATATGCAGGGGTGACGATGTATCCGGGGGCCTCTTTCGCGATCTGCAATGAGAGTGGTCCACAGACGCTCGCGTGTGAGGCGTTGCTTTCCGGAAAGCCGAATGACTAGGTAGACTGGGCTTATACGGTAAGGAGTCTGGAATGCAACAGCCGGCATAGGCCAACCAGCGGGGCCAGCCCACCTTCCCGACCACGAGCTGATCGCAGTTTGTTTTGGTCCTTTCGGCGAAAGGCTTTCAAGATGAGAGCAACCGACTTGGACAGAGAGTCTCTCAGGTTGGGAAGGCGAGCTTGCCCCCGCTGATTTGCCAGCACTCAAGGTTGAAATGTATTCGGGGGAACTAGACCCACCTGATAAGTGGTTCCTTAACTTGTCTTGAAAGCTCGTCGCCAGAATAAGTCTAGCGGGCGCCGCTGGCGGAGAGCCGTTTTGCTTCGGTTTGGCGTTTGACGATGACGAGGGTGATGTCATCAGCGGCTTGAGTGCCCTGAGAAAACTTGGTCAATGCTGATTCGATTTGATCGCGAATTCCGGCTGCTGAGGCATCAACGTTGCGCGACACCACTTCATAGAGTCGGGTGGGACCAAACTCTTCACCATTCGGACTGGCTGCTTCCGTCACGCCGTCAGAATAGATAACGAGGACGTCGCCTAGTTGCAACTGAGTGCGTCCTTCGCGGTAGTCAGCGTCGGCCTTAATTCCTAAAGGCAGACCGCCCGAGGCCAACTGCTCAACAGTGCCCGCAGCATGGACGATAAGCGGCGGGTTGTGGCCCGCGTTTAGGAACGACACAGCGCCGGACTCAGGATCGAGCTCGGCGTAAAAGAGCGTTACAAAACGATTGGGCGGAATATTTTCGGCGAGGTAGCGATTGACAGCGGAGATCGTTTCCACCAGCGTGTCGTGTGATCCGGTTTGCGCATGAATGGCCGCGTGCAGCGACGACATGAGGAGCGCGGCCGCAGTGCCCTTGCCCGAGACGTCCCCCAACGCAATTACCAAACGCCCATCCTCGCGCTGAATGAAATCGTAATAGTCGCCGCCGATTTCATAGCAAGGGAAACTGATGCCCTGAAGTTCGTAGCCCGGCACGTGAGGCGGCGCGGTTGGTTGAAAACGCTGCTGAATTTCACTGGCGAGTTGCAGCTCTCGCTCCAATCGCTCCTGCTGAAAACGCGCTTCAATTAATCGCGCGTTCTCGACGCGAATCGCCGCCACCGATGCCAGAGTTGTCAACACTTTAAGGTGGTCCTCGGTAAAGCGCCCTTCGGCGATCGGTGAATCGGCGTAAATTATGCCAAACACTTTTTCCGAAACGCCCAGCGGAACCGCCAGCACGGATCTGATGCCCTGAAGAACTACGGTGCCGCTGGCAAAGCGTGGATCGTGTTGCGCGTCGGAGGTCAACACTGACTTGCCGCGGATAATCACTTCATCCATCACATTGCGGCTGACGCGAATTTCGCCGACTTCGCCGACGCGATCACGCAAACGTGCTACGGCCACGCGCAGGTCTTCGTTGGCTTCGTCGCGCATCATGAGCAGGCAACGGTCCGCGGGCACGGCTTCGAATACGAGTGAGACTATTTGTTCGAGCGTTTCATTGAGCGTTGCCGAGGCCAACAGCGTGATGCCCACCTTGCTGATCAAGGCGAGCAAGTCGCCTTCCCTGGCGACACGCGCGACGGTGCTCTCTTCGGGATTTGTGCGAGCGCCTTCAATTGCTTCCAGCAGACCCGAGGTGGTCCGGTCGCCGGAAGCGAGGGCGATGGTGGCTTCGGGGAGTGACTGGGACGAGTTGTCTGTGATCATCGTGGCGCCCATGCTCGAATGATAGGTGCCATCGTCAAAAACTATTTCCGTTTCGCCAATCTGTATGCGCCCGCCTGCTCTTAAAGGCACCGTGCCTTCAACGGTGCCGCCGTTGTAGAGCGTGCCGTTTGCGGAGCCAAGATCCTGAAGAAAATACTCTTCGCCTTCGCGACGAACTTCCGCGTGCACACGCGAGGCGAAAGGATCGGGAATGCAGAGATCGTTGCGAGCAGAACGACCGAGGGTAATTCGCAGTCTTCCGAGCGGAAAGCGATCGGGAGTGCGGTCGGGGTATTTGACTATTAGCTCAGGCATGCTGATTTTAGATCTCAGATTTCAAATCTCAAATCTCAAATTTGAGATCTCCGTGCTCAGATTCTCTTTCAAATCTCAAATCTCAAATTTGAGATCTCGGATCGCCATAAGCACCCGTTCACGATCCGTCGCGGACAACAATCGTATTGGCAATAAGATCGTGCAGACCGCGGCCTTTCGAAGTAACGGCAGCGGCCAGGAAGCCTAGACCGAGCGTAAGAAACGATGCCGGATAACCGACGAAGTGGCGGAGAAACGCGCGACCTATTCCGATTGGCCTCCCATCGACCCGCTGGATACGGAGTCCTGTGGCCCACTTTCCGATGGTCATCCCGGTCAGCCCTGCAAGTATTCCCAAATCCAATACTGCTACGACGATCGCGAGAACGACGCCGATAGTTTCCGAAGAGCTACCGGCCGAGCGCGCTCCTCCGCCTAATAAGCGGCTCACCAGCGTACTAAAGGCGATGATGGCCGCGAATATAATGTAGTCGATCAGGATTGCGCCACACCTTAGAGAGAAGGGCGCGCGAAACCGCACCGAATTTTGCATCGCGCGAGTCTTCAACCTGGGTCTGGGCGGTATTGTTTCAGCTACTCTCGCGGTCATTCTTCAGTCTTCAGTCTCGAGTGTGCAGTCTTTGATCTTTGATCTTACCCTAAAAGAAAATGAAGCGTTGTTTCGCCGAGGCGCAGCTTGTCTCCGCTGTCCAAAACCCGCGGCTGACGCGGCGCAAGTCTTACTGAATCGTTAATAACAGTTCCGTTAACCGACCCCAGGTCTTCGACCAGAAACGTTTCTCCTTCGCGCCAAATTCTGGCGTGACGACGCGACACTTTGGTTTCGGGATCGAACCGGGAAAGATCGATCTCCGGAAAAACGTTTGAATGCGGATCAGTTCGGCCCAGCAGGTTGTTGTCCTTCTGCAATACAAAAGAGGCGTCGAGTTCGGTTGTTCCGGCTACCACAAGTTTAGCTGTCGGTCGCGCCGCCCTCAAGGTTGCACTCGAGCCCACACCGGCCAGTGGTTGGCGCGCGCCGCAATGGGCGCAGAAGATGTCGTCCGCTGCAATCCGGCCTCCGCAAAAACCGCAGTAGACTGTTTGCACCTGCACCGTCTCGCCACCCACGCGTTCTGAAGGCGCGCCGTAAGTGACCTGTCCGGCCATCAGTTTTTCCAGGTGATTCGCCAGCGCATCGCGCATCGCCCCGGCGGATGCAAATCGATCCTCAGGCTTATATTCAACCGACCGCATCAGGATCTGTTCTATCTCGCTGGAAATCGACGGCGCTATCTGACGCGGCCGCGGATTTTTTGCGAAGTCAAAAATTAAGAGTGGATTGTCCTGTGGATCGGAACCAGTCAGCAGGTGAAACAGAGTGGCGCCGAGACTATAAACATCGGAACGCGGCTCCACGCGACCGCCAAAAAGTTCCGGCGGCGCGTAACCCATCGTTCCGACCGCCGTCACGCCTTTCTCCTCCTGCTTGACCCAGCGAGCGATACCAAAGTCGATGACCATCACGCGGCCGGTGTTGCCGTCGATCATCAGGTTGGCCGGTTTGAGATCGCGATAGATGATCGGCTTGGGGCGACTGTGCAGATATTCCAAAACGTCCGCCGCCTGCATGCCCCAGTCGGCCACCGTTTTCTCGTCTATTCTCCCTCCGGGCGCGGTCCGCAGTCTCGTGGCAAGATCGCCTCCGGAGACAAACTTCATCACCAGGTAGAAACGGCCGAGCGGTTCATCGTAGAAATAATCGTAGATGGTCGGAATCGAGGGGTGCTCGAGGGCCGTAAGCAGCAACGACTCTCGTTTGAAATCTCCGATAGCTTTTTCGTGCTGCGCCGGATCCAGATGCGCCTCAACCATTTCCTTCACAGCACGCGGAGCGTCACCCAGGTTGCGATCCTTAGCCAGATAAACGGCGCCCATGCCGCCGCCACCAATGCGGCGCACAATCTCATAACGGCTGTTTAAGACATTGCCCGGATCGAGTTGTTTGACGGTGGCCTGATGACCGCCGGTGTTGCCTTTTTTGATCGTATGTTTGGCTTGAACGGGCACTTCGCCGGTCGAGACGCCGCCAAGACTTGCGGAAGAGACGAAATCATTCTCACTGGAACTCGCAGACTCGCCTGCC
>DIYZ01000011.1:28124-41917 GCA_002427845.1 Chloracidobacterium sp. UBA6041
TGGCCTTTGACTCGTCAGCGTCGACGGGGTGTTGCGTCCCGCATTTGCTGCAGAAAGCTTCGCCTGTCACCACAGGCTTGCCACATTCGAGACACTCAGCCATTTGAGTAAGCTAACAGTCCAGGTCAACCGGCTACTTAACCAGGTGGAACCGTAGAAACGTTTTTCCCATAATAATCTCGTCGCCGTCAGTTAGGGGCTGACGCGCGCCGGGGACTAGTCTTTTTCCACGATTGATAAAGGTACCGTTGGTAGAACCCAGGTCCTCCAGAAAATGCTTTCCATCGAGCAACATAATGCGCGCGTGGCGGCGGGAAATCTTCGCTTCCGGATCATCCGAATCTAAATCCACGTCCGGGAAAATTCCGCCATCGGCATCCCAACGTCCGATCTGCGATTCCGCGCCGCTGAGCAGGAATTGTTTGCCCACTGATTTACCGCGCTCGATCACAAGCTTCGCGTGTGCCTTATCCTGCGAGCCCACCGAAGACGATCGGTTAACCGCCGCCGCCGCGCTCCCTGGTGCGAGTTCCGGTTGCGGGATCTGGGACGGTGAGCGCGAACCGTTTTGTCCCTTTGGTTCGGCTCTGAACGGGCTTCCGCCGGTTGGAGGATTCATCCCCGAGTTCGGTCTTAAGGGCGCCCCGCATTCGTCACAATACTGCGCCCCATCGAGATTTTCGGTTTTACACCTTTCACACGTACTCATCGTTTTCCGGAAGTTTGCTACCCGCGCCCAATCCGCGATAAATTCTCAATTTGTACACTAGAACTGCGATCAAGAACGGTGGGTCATTCTAACGCGAAACGATTCGACTCGCCAACGTAAGCGATCAGGTGCAGGAGGCAGTAGCAGGCCGCAGGATTACGAGTTGCGCATAGATAAGTCGGCACTTGGCCGTGACAGACTCAGAAGGGCGGTGCTCGTCCTGCCTCCGGCAACCTGCTCCTGCCCCAGTCTTAATTGAAACTGTTGGCTGTTTTTTGACGTAAGAGTTACACGAATAAGACCGGTTTCGATATCCGCGCGTTTGTGCACAATAAAAAGCTTTATTAGAGAAAACTAACCCCCGAGCTAAGGAACAAGTTATGGCTTTAACCCGAAAGAAAAAGATTATTATTGCGGTCTCAGTCGTGGCCGTGCTGGCGCTGATCATCATCATTAGCGTATTTGCCAGTCGCAAAGAAGAGGCTGAGGTAACGACAGTTAAATTGGAAATCAAACCGGAGTTAAAGCAAACGGTGACGGCCTCCGGCGAAGTCCGGCCCGTCCGCTACATCAAGCTAACGAGCGAAGTGCCGGGACGCATAGAAGAAATCTACGTCAACCCCGGCGATCAAGTAGCCCAGGGCAAACCGCTCGTACGAGTCGATCCCACTCAACTTCAGTCGAACCAGGAAGCGCAATGGGCCGCAGCGCAGGCATCCATGAGCGACGTACAAAGTGCGCGTAACGCTGTCTCCAATGCACAGCAGGGTTTGGTGGTCGCCGAGTCATCGGTGGCATCGGCGCGGCAGCAGTTAGTTGCCTTACAAACGGCGGTCGATCGCGCTCAGGTTGATTTGAATACGGCGCAACGAGAACTCAAACGCAACAGCGATCTTATCGAAGCCGGCGTCGCTTCGCGCTCCGAGTATGACGCGGCCCGCGATCGTTTCGATCAGGCGAAGATTGGTCTGCAGACGGCTAAAGCGAATCTGGAGTCGCAACGAATTGCCGTGAAGGAGTCGATGGAAAGAGCTAACCAGCAAAAGATTGCCGTCCAGGAAGCAAGGACGGGGATCAGAACATCCGAGATGCGCGCCAGCCAACAGCAGGCCCTGCTGCGTGGACAATCCAGCCAGCGCTCAAAAGCCACCCAGCTTTCGCCGCTCAACGGCGTCGTCGCTGACATTCCCACTCGCGTCGGCGAATATGCCGTGGCTGGTTTGTCTACCACGCCGCTGATGACCATTGCTGACATGTCTACGATCAATGTGGAAGTCAATGTAGACGAGACAGAGATTTCCAACGTCGAGGTTGGGCAGCAGGCGAAAGTTAAAGTGGATGCGCTCGGCGAGAAAGAAATTAATGCGGTAGTCACACAAAAAAATCCGCTCGCGGTTTCCAAGTCAGACACTCAAGGTGGTCTTTCGAATCGCGTGAATGTTCAGGAAGCCAAGGAATTCAAAGTCACAGTTGAGCTGCGCGATATGCCGGATGAAGTTCGCAAGGGCCTGCGTCCTGGCATGAGCGCTACCGCAACGATCACCACGAAGACAAAAAACAACGTAGTGGCCGTGCCGCTGGAAGCCATTGTTGAGAAGGCGCCCTCAACTCCGTCGCCGACGGCAACGATCGCCGGCAATGCGCCCACTCCGTCGAGTAGCGAAAAGATCAAGAGCGTTAAAGGTGTCTACCTGCTGGAAGGAAATAAAGTCCGGTTTATCGAAGTGACCACCGGCATTACGGGCGAAGCCGATATCGAGATCACGAGCGGAGTGAAACCCGGCATGGAGATCGTCAGGGGACCGAGCCGCGTTTTGAAAACGCTTAAAGACGGCATGCCCGTAAAACGCCAGATACGCAAGGCGGGCGCCAACGCCAACGAGGCCAGCTAATGAGTAACGTCACACTCGTATCTCCTCCAGCGCCAACTATTGTCACAGCGGACCAGCCTTTGCGGCCGCACGATCCCGGCTCGCTCATTTCGATGCGCGGGATTTGGAAGACCTATCAGATGGGATCTGAGGCGGTGCACGCACTGCATGGCGTCTCGTTTGACATTCCCAAGGGCGAATACATCGCGATCATTGGACCATCAGGCTCCGGCAAGTCTACCCTGATGAATTTGATTGGCTGCCTCGACACGCCCAGCCAGGGCGAGTATTGGCTAAACAGCAAGAACGTTTCCGAAATGGATGATGACGAACTCGCGCGGATACGTAATCAGGAAGTTGGGTTCGTTTTCCAGACGTTCAATCTCTTAGCCCGGGCTACCGCGCTTCACAACGTAGAACTCCCGTTGATTTATGGCGGCATCGGGTCTGCCCAACGACACGAGATGGCCAAACAGGCGCTGGCAGCGGTCGATCTTGCCGACCGCGTGACACACCGCCCGAATGAACTGTCCGGCGGACAACGCCAGCGCGTGGCTATCGCGCGCGCTTTGGTTAACCATCCTTCAATTCTTCTCGCCGACGAGCCGACGGGCGCACTGGACACGCATACGAGCATGGAAATCATGGATCTCTTCGACCGCCTGCACGGAGAAGGAAACACGATCATCGTCGTTACCCACGAGGCCGACATCGCGGCACGCGCGCACCGCATGGTCTCCATTCGCGACGGACTGATCGAAAAAGACGAGAAAATCAGATAGAGATCAGGCGGAAGCAAGCCCTTTCTGTTCTTGCGATGACCCCCGACGAAACAAAGCCACCAAGCTATGCTTCCTCAGGGCGAGCTGCGTCGTTCGCCCGAAGATCGTGGGCGCTCTTTCGACTGGCAGCGCTCTGGGAAGCGTTTCTGGTGGCGGTCGGCAGTCTGCGGGCCAATAAGATGCGCACCGCCCTGACGCTCGTAGGCATCGTCGTCGGAGTCGCTGCGGTCATTGCCGTGGTCACGATCATTCAGGGGCTCGACAACAAAGTCGCGTCCACGTTCTCTTCCCAGGGGTCCACCGTGTTCACAATTTCAAAGCGTCCTCAAATAATCAAGTCGCGGGAAGAGTTTATAAAATTCAACAAGCGCAAGGACGTTACGCATGAAGATGCCGACGCCATCGCCCGTCTCTGCACAGCCTGCTGGCGCGTGGGCGTGGCTGCTAACGCAAGAGAGACGGTGAAACATGGTGATCAGAAGTTTGAGAACGTTAACATTCGCGGCGTTACGCCGACGACGATGTTTGATATAGATGGGCGTTCCATCGATACCGGCCGCGTTTGGACCGACGCCGAGGGAATGTCGGGCCGCGAAATCTGCGTAGTCGGTCCCGACGTCCTAACTAATCTTTTTAATGGAGCTTCGGCTGATCGCGTCATCGGACAGGACGTTCGCATCGCCGGACGCCCGTTTCAAATCATCGGCGTGCTCGAGCCGCTGGGCTCGATCTTCGGTGCCTCGCGCGATAGCGTCGCTTACATTCCTTATTCGACCTATCAGAAAATCTACGGCGCGCGCGATTCAATCGTTGCCTTCATTCAGGTTCCGGCCGCCGAGCAACTTGAGCCGGCAGAGGATCAGGTGCGCACGATTATGCGCAACCGGCGCGGCGGTGTTTTTAACCCGGCAGATGACGAAGGTTTCTCTTTGGAAACGCAGGACGTGTTTCTCGATCTCTACGGCAAAGCAACTTCGAACATCTACCTCGTGACCATTGGCGTCGCCGCGATTTCGCTCGTAGTCGGCGGAATCGTAGTAATGAATATCATGCTCGTTTCGGTGACTGAGCGGACGAAAGAGATCGGCATACGCAAAGCCATTGGCGCGCGGCGAAAGGATATTCTCACGCAGTTTCTGATCGAAGCAGTGACTGTAACTGCGATTGGGGGAGCCATAGGTGTACTGACTGGTTTTGGCCTCGCTTATCTGATCGCGGCATTGATAGGCTTTCCATTACTGATGAGTGTGGCTTCGGCAGTGTTGGGAGTGGGAGTCTCGTCGGTAGTGGGAATCATAAGCGGTCTTTGGCCGGCATGGCGCGCGGCGCGCCTCGATCCGATTGAGGCGTTGAGGTCGGAGTAGGCAAATGTCCGACAAACTTTAGTTTGTCGACGACTGGAACGACGTTAACCGTTTAGCCAGCGGACTTGTCCGCCGTCAGCGTGGGACAAGTCCCAACTCTAAACGGAACCACAATCGATGGACGACAAACTGAAGTTTGTCGGACAAGTTATGAGACTCGACGACATAAAAGAATCCGCCCTGATGGCGTTTGACACGCTGCGCGCAAACAAGCTGCGTTCGTCATTGACCATTCTCGGCGTCAGTGTCGGTGTGATAACCGTCATCTTTATGGTGTCGATTATTCAGGGGCTCAATAAGGCGTTCGCGGATCAGGTTGAGTCACTGGGTTCTAATACAATCTTTGTTTCAAAATTCGAACCGAGCTTTGGCCGTCCGCCGGGACCAGAAGAGATACACCGAAAAGATCTCACTATGGATGACGCGGAAGCCCTGCGGCGAGAGGCTCCGTCGATCGCCGGCGTATCACCAATCCATCGCATGATTGCGGTAACTGCGCGTTACCAGGACAAACAAACAGACACGCCAATTCTTCTTGGTGTTACGCCTTACTACGAATTTGTCCACACGCAATATGTAGCGCGCGGCCGTTTCATCAAAGACTTTGACATGGACAACCGCGCCAATGTTTGTATTGTCGGCGTCGATGTCGTGCACGCGCTTTTCCCTTACGAAGATCCAATCGACAAAGAGATAAGAATCAATGGCAACCCGTATCACGTTATTGGCGTCATGGAGCCGCTGGGAAACTTCTTCGGCCAGTCGCGTGATAATTCGCTTTTCATTCCCGTCAGCACTTTCGACAAGTACTACCCTGATCGTCCGTTCCCGGAAGTCGTCTTCTTCATTATTATCCGGCCGAAGTCGCGGGCGTTTGTTAAATCAGCGATTGATGAAATTACCGACATCCTGCGTCGCCGGCGGCGCGTGCCGCTTGGTGCGCCTAATAACTTCGGCATCTCCTCGCAGGATTCGTTGCTGGACATCTACAACCAACTTACGGGCGCGACCGCCCTCGTGCTCACTGCGATTTCCTTCGTCGCCCTGATGATTGGCGGCATCGGCGTGATGAATATCATGCTGGTGTCGGTGACTGAGCGGACGAAAGAGATTGGTGTGCGCAAAGCCGTGGGCGCCACCCGTCTGAATATACTGTCGCAGTTTCTGATCGAGGCCATAGTGTTGACGGCGATTGGCGGGCTGGCGGGACTCGCTGTAGGCGAATTGCTGGCCTTCGTCATCAACAAATATTCGCCGCTGCCGGCATACGTTCCCTTGTGGGCGATAGCTGTTGGCGTCGGGATTTCCGCGGCGGTGGGAATTGTTTTCGGGTTGTGGCCGGCCTGGAAAGCTGCTCGACTTGACCCCATCGAAGCACTGCGCTGGGAATAATCCGATAGTTTAGAGTGCAACCAAAACGAGGGGCAAACCGTACTAAGTTCACAGTGAAATTTATTGAAACTCTTAAACTTGCCATTGCCGCAATCTGGGCGCATAAGCTGCGCTCAGCGTTAACGCTGCTCGGCATGATCATCGGCATCATGTCTGTCGTCGTTGTCTACTCGCTGATTCAGGGATTCAATACCTACGTTGACGAAAAGATCGCGGGCATTGGGGCCAAGTCGTTTACCGTGCAACGCTTCAACCCACTCGAGGATTTCAAAGACACTGACACAATCGCCGCTGCCCAACGCCGCAACAAAGACCTGACCCTCGAGGATTATGAGTATCTCAAAGAGAGAGCCACACTAATCGGAAAGCTCGGCGCGAAGGCTCGCTCCACTCCGTCTGAAATAAAACGCGGTAACCAGGTACTCGAGGATGTCTTTGTCACCGGAGCCACGGCAAACATTGCGGACATCGAAAATCGAGACATCGCCGACGGCCGGTACATAGCCGATCCGGAGAACGATGCGGCGCAGCGCGTCGCCTACATCGGAGCTGATGTCGCAAGCAATCTGTTTCCCGCCGGCAATCCCATTGATCAGGAGATCATCATCGCGGGCTTGCCGTATCGCATCATCGGCGTCGAGGCAGTTAAAGGCACGGTTTTCGGAGTGCCCCAGGATAATTTCATTCACGTTCCTCTGAAGACTTACGCAAATAATTTCGGTGGACTGATTCGTCAGCGCTCTCTTTACTTCGTCGCCACTGCCAAAACAGACGACGTGTTCAACGACGCGGTCGAGGAAACCCGGTTCTTGATGCGCGTCCGCCGCAAGCTCGGCGCCGGTGAAAAGGACAACTTCGGGATGGTCACGCCCGATGCTATTACCGGACTTCGGGACCGGCTGTTTGGAACAATATTCATCGTCGCCATCGCAGTTCCGAGTATTGCGTTGCTCGTCGGTGCGATTGTCATCATGAACATCATGCTGGTCTCCGTCACCGAAAGAACGAAAGAGATCGGAATCAGGAAATCGCTTGGCGCTCGCCAGATGGACATACTGAAGCAGTTCCTCGTTGAGGCCGTCACTCTATCAGCGATTGGGGGAGCTGTGGGCGTTACTATCGCGTGGATTATAGGCCGGATAATAACAGCGGTGTTCTTTCCCACTTTTCTGTCGATTGGCGCTGTTCTTATTGCCGTTGGCGTCTCAATGGCCGTCGGGGTTATGGCTGGTGTGTTTCCTGCCTGGAAAGCCGCCAGGCTCGATCCGATTGAGGCTTTGAGAGCGGAATAAATTGTTGGTAGTCAGTTGTCCGTAGTTAGTAGTAAGACGCTCTCACTTTCGAGGCAGTAGCCCGACCCTCCGGTCCCCGGCGCGGCAGCCGCGCTGGGGTGGAGGGTTGAGGGGAGGGCGCGGTCCATAGGGATATGTATCGAAGCCGATGACGAGATGGCGATGAACTACTGACTACTGACCACTGACCAGGGACAAGCGATGAAACTTCTACGCAGCGACATCTACGAGAACCTAAGGATGGCACTTTCGACCTTGCTGGCCAACAAGCTGCGCTCGTTCCTGACTGTCTTCGGCGTAGTCATCGGCGTCATCACAGTGATGCTGATCGCCTCCATCATCAGCGGCATTGATGTCTCGATTAAAAAGGAGGTCGAGTCGTTCGGCACTCGCTCCATTTTTCTGAGCAAGTACAATCCCGGCATCCACATCGGCAGGCTCTCGCGCGAGGAACGAATGCGCAAACAACTCACCTATGACGATGCAATCGCTCTCGCGTCTCTCCCGACCATCGAGGTCTCCGTTCCTTTTCTTGATGTTAGCAGCGATTTTTTTGGCAAAAAGATTAATGTTTCGGGAAACGGCAAAACATCGGCCGGGGTGAACCTGCAGGGCACGCTGCCCGAGTTTGAGAAAGCCGGAACCGAGGTGATTTCCGAAGGTCGCTTCTTCTCGACGTTTGAAAACGACACTAATCAGAACGTTTGCGTCATCGGCTCGAAGGTGGCGGACGACTTTTTCCGTTTCGGCTCACCGGTAGACCAAACAATAAAGATTGGCGAACAGGAGTTTCGCGTAGTCGGCGTGTTGCAAAAGCGTGAGCAGTTTCTTTTCAGCGGTGGCAGCGACGATCAGAACAACGCCATCTATCTTCCCTACAATGTGGCCCGCAAGCTCAAGCCCAACGCCGACGATGTCTTCATCATGGCTGTGGCCAAGCCTGGCTTGATGGACGAAGCAAAGGACCAGGTAAGAGATCTCTTGCGCCTTCGCCGTCAGGTGCCGTTTGCCGCTCCTGATAATTTTGGTTTGGAGACCGCCGAAAGTGTGCTTGACAACTTTCGCTCGATCACCGCAGGTTTAGCAATCGCGATGGTTGTCATATCGTCAGTCGGATTGATGGTGGGAGGTATCGGCGTGATGAACATCATGCTGGTCTCTGTTACGGAACGCACGCGGGAGATTGGCGTGCGTAAAGCAATTGGAGCCCGTCGCAGCGACATCATGTGGCAGTTTCTGATCGAGGCTGCAACGCTCACCGGTCTGGGTGGCATAGTTGGGCTTTCAATCGGCTGGCTCTTAACCCTCTTGCTCCGGCTGCTGCTTCCCTCGTACGTGCCGCTTTGGGCGCCCGTCGGCGGCTTCGTTGCCAGCGTAGGCATCGGTTTGATTTTTGGTCTCTGGCCAGCCTGGAAAGCCGCGCGCCTCGATCCAATTGAATCACTGAGATACGAGTAGCGCGCGTGTTGTAACGCAAACTGTTAGTTTGCGCTGCCGCTAGCTTTTTAACGCCAGGAAAATTAAGGGCCGCGGACATTCGCCGCGGCCCTTTTTTTCGCCGACTCAAACTAACAGTTGCATTACAAGTCGCTAGGACATAAAGCTCGCGAAGAGCGTGGCTAAAATCATTCCTAAGATCAGACCCAGAACCCACAGAGTTATCGCGACCCCCCACGCGGCACTTGAACTGACCTTCTGACCGGCGTTGGCTAACCCCCTGGCCTTTAACCAGAGGCCGTAAAAAGATAGAACGCCGATCGAAGAGCCCAGCACAAAGAGCGCTGGATGTGCTGCGGACGAGAACAGTACTCCCAGGTTGTCCTGCACCAGAGTCTCCTGGCCCAGGATGGGGTGAATATCGTCCGGCGATTTGATGAACAGTATGACCAAACTTAAGAGTTTAGAGATAACTGCAATCGGCAAATACGCATAAAACATTCCTGCTAATGCCTGCCAGAAATTGATGCGTCCCCCGAACGCAAGCACTCCCAATAAACAAAGGGCAGCAATAAAAGAAACAAAGGCGAAAACAGCAACAAAGCTCTTCGCGGCCGTTTGGATCCTTTGGATTGGTTGCTTTGCTTGCAGGAACGCATTCTCCCTCGCTTTCTCCATCGCCTCCGGCGACAGCTTTATCGGACTATCGGCAAGCTTGTCCATTGTGTAGTCCACAATGCGTTCCGGAGTTAGCCGCTGTACGAAGGCTGCCGTGTAAACAGCATTGACCACAGCTATAACCAAAAACGCCGCCAACCAATAGGGGTGCGCCCTGAGGTTTCGAAAGACGCGAGTGGGCTCATAAAAAATCCCCGCGACTTTTTGTAGTCCCGACATCGGCGGATCGTCATCGCCTTTAGTTTCAGGCAACGGAATGAAACTAAAAGCAAAAAGGAGTATTCCCCAACAGGCGAATGCGGCTCCAGTGCCCAATCCTCCCGGCAGGATATTCGCGATGCCGGCCACAAGGAGAATTAGGCCGAAGACAAATATTCCAATGCCAATGGGCAGCAACCTGGTCGGTCGCCGCGCTTGGGCCATCGGAGGCGGGGGTGGTGGTACTTGAAAGTCCTGATTCGGATCGCTCATTTGTCTATCCTCCGTTTTTGGTAGAGGACGGGGAGAAAACAGTCCGTCCGATTGCAAAGAAGATTCCGAACGCTATTGGTCGAGCGTGATACGAAAACTCCGCATCCGGGGTTTCACCAACCAACCGTTCGAGCTCGCAGTTAGGAATCCAAACTTGTCTGCACACTTTCTTTCTTACAGCAACCTACAGGTTGGACTCTGAACTACTCGCCGGCGCCTCCGCCCAGCCGGGAACCCGAATACAAGCTACCTCATGACCGGGCAAAACTTCGCGTAACTCTGGATCAATGCGCGCACACTCGTCAATAGCAATCGGACAGCGGGTGCGGAAGCGGCAACCCGAAGGCGGATTAATCGGCGTGGGTACGTCGCCCTGCAAAACGATGCGCTCGCGCTTGTGTTTGGGATCCGGAACGGGAATCGCCGATAGCAAAGCCTTTGTATAAGGATGCAAGGGGGTCGCGTAAAGGTCGGCGGCAGTTGCGACCTCAACAATGCGGCCAAGATACATCACGGCTACGCGCGTCGAGATGTGTTCTACAACCGCCAATCCGTGGGAAATAAAAAGATACGCCAGCCCAAACTCCTGCTGGAGATCCTGAAGCAAATTCACTACCTGCGCCTGCACTGAAACATCGAGCGCGGAAACAGGTTCGTCAGCGACGATAAGTTTGGGATTCAGCGCCAGAGTGCGAGCCACGCCGATGCGCTGCCGTTGGCCGCCGGAAAATTCATGACTGTAACGGTTGCGATAATCGGGATCGAGACCGACTCTCTTTAGCAGCTCCGCTACACGATCACGTCGATCCTTTTTTGTCCCTACTTTATGAATGACCAAAGGCTCGGCGACAATGTCGCCTACTTTCATTCGTGGATTCAACGACGCGTAAGGATCCTGAAATACGATCTGCATCTCGCGACGCAGCTCGCGCAGATCGGTTCTTCCCAATGACAACACGTCGCGTCCTTCAAACTTAACTTCCCCTGCGGTCGGCTCGATCAGCCGCAATAAACAACGACCGACAGTTGATTTGCCACAACCTGATTCACCGACCAGCCCCAGCGTTTCACCACGAAAGATTTCAAACGACACGCCATCGACGGCGCGCACTACGTCGTCACTATTTTCCACAGCGAAATGCTTGACGAGCCCGCGCACTTCCACAAGTTGTCGATGATTCGTGCTCATCTAAATCGGAGACATCCACAGATTACGCAGATTCCACAGATTAGGATACGACACATCAGCCTATTTCGATGTCCGTGTTGAAGCAAGAATTACTGCGTCGTAGCTGTCGAAGAAGAATCTGTGAAATCTGCGTAATCTGTGGATACTTTCTGAACCGCAGCCGACAGGTCGAAAAGCACGCAGCGCACTTTGACGCCATCTTCAAGATCGTAAAGCGGTATGTCTTCTTCGGTGCAGCGTGGCATGCGGTAGGGACAACGTGGCGCGAAGTGGCAGCCGGGCGGAAGATCTGTCGGGCTCGGCACCGTACCCTCGATGGTCTCGAGCCGCTCTTTCCTGGCAACGGTGGCGCTCGTGAGTTTGGGAACAGATCGCAACAGACCTTCGGTGTAGGGATGCTTGGGCCGCGCAAACAACTCCTCGACGGAAGACTCTTCGACGATCCGCCCCGTATACATCACCGCCACGCGATCGGCCACTTCGGCGACAACTCCGAGATCGTGCGTGATCAGGAGCACGGCTAATTCACGATTTTTGCGAAGTTGATCCAGCAGCTCCAGAATCTGCGCCTGTATCGTCACGTCCAGCGCCGTAGTCGGTTCATCTGCAATCAGGAGTTTAGGATCACAAGCCAATGCCATGGCGATCATGACGCGTTGGCGCATTCCGCCTGAAAGTTGATGTGGATAATCGTCAACGCGCCGGGCCGGATCGGGAATCGAAACCTCGTGCATCGCCTCAATCGCCGCCGCCCGCGCGGCCTTGCGCGAAAGCTTGCGATGCAGCCGCAACGCTTCGGCAATCTGCTCACCTACCGTGAAGACCGGGTTCAGCGACGTCATCGGATCCTGAAAGATCATGGCGATCTCGTCGCCGCGAATCTGCCGCATTTCGGCGTCTGACAGTTTCAGCAGATTCTTGCCATCGAAAGTAATCTCGCCACCAACAATTTTTCCCGGCGGCGCAATTAGCCGCATGATCGATAGCGCGGTTATAGACTTTCCACATCCCGATTCGCCAACTAACCCCAGCAACTCACCACGATCAAGATAGAAACTAATTCCATCAACAGCTCGCACCAGACCCGCGCGAGTTGGAAAGTGCGTCTGAAGATTTTTAACTTCGAGGAGGTGTGACATTGGGTATTTCGCTGGGAATTCTCAACGGTTTTTTTCAACGGCGGCTGCGCCGCATTCAGTGCGGAAAGGCTCTGCCTTTCCGTCGCTTATAATAATAACTTTTCGAGGCTATGCCTCGAAGGAAGGCGCAGTCTCAATTTCTCAATGAAACTTCCAGCGGCTTCGCCGCCTGATGTGTGGAAAGGCTCTGCCTTTCCGTGCTGCTTACTGAAACCGCGGGAGGCTTCGCCTCCAAATTCTGTTCGAGGCATAGCCTCTCAGCAAAGGAATGAGAATCAAACCCGGAAAGGCGAAGCCTTTCCGCACATCGGACGGCGAAGCCGTGGTTCACGAACCCGCGCTTCTGGCTAGACCGTCATGGCCTCGCGATACTCGCCCCAAACGTTGCGAAAGCGATTGCTGATCTCGCCGACCGTCGCGTAAGCCTCAACACATTCGAGAATCCTGGGCAACAGGTTTTCACTGCCGCGCGCTGCTTCTTCCAACTTCGCGAGCGCTGTCTCGGCGGCTTTCTGATCTCGCCAGCTGCGGACCGCACGCACGCGTTCGATTTGTTGCTGCTCTATAGCCGGATCGATACGCAGAGTCGGAATATTTGATTCCTCTTTGCTTTGGAAACGATTCACGCCGACAACAATTGCCTCCTCTGTTTCGATCGCTCGCTGATAGCGATAAGCCGACTCCTGAATCTCTCGCTGGACATAACCTGTCTCAATCGCGCGCAACATTCCACCCATCGCGTCGATTCTTTCCAGGTAGTTGGAGGCACGATCCTCAATCTCATTCGTCAGATGCTCGATAGCGTAAGAGCCGCCAAGCGGATCGGCAGTGTCGGCAACACCCGATTCGTGCGCAATCACTTGTTGAGTTCGCAAAGCGAGTCGCGCCGCTTCTTCCGTCGGCAACGCCAGCGCTTCGTCCATGGCGTTTGTGTGCAGCGATTGTGTGCCGCCAAGGACTGCGGCGAGCGCCTGGATGGTGGTGCGCACCACATTGACTTCCGGCTGCTGCCCGGTTAGCGAAGACCCGGCGGTTTGGGTGTGAAAACGAAGCATCAACGAGCGCGCGTCGCGCGCCTTGAAACGTTCGCGCATAATGCGCGCCCAAAGTCGGCGGGCCGCGCGAAACTTTGCGATTTCCTCCAGCAGGTTGTTGTGGGCGTTGAAAAAGAATGAAAGGCGCGGCGCGAAGTCGTCAATTTCAAGTCCCGCCCGCAGCGCCGCTTCGACATAAGTAATGCCGTCAGCCAGCGTGAATGCAACTTCCTGCACTGCGGTGGATCCCGCCTCGCGAATGTGATAGCCGCTGATCGAGATAGTGTTCCAGTTGCGTACTTCGCGCGCGCAGTAAGCGAAGGTGTCGGTAACCAGGCGCAGCGATGGCCAAGGCGGATAGATGTAGGTGCCGCGCGCGATGTACTCCTTAAGAATATCGTTCTGGAGCGTGCCCTTAACTTTATCGAAAGAGAC
>DIYZ01000004.1:0-4679 GCA_002427845.1 Chloracidobacterium sp. UBA6041
GGTAAGGCGAAGCCTTACCGCACGGCAGGCGGCGTAGCCGAGAACCGTTACAAATCCGGGCTAAAGCATCTTCAGCAGAAACGGAGCTTCGGCGAGAACGTGCGCGATGGCCACAGTGAAGTAAACGTCGCGAGTGGTCGCATAGTCCACTGAGAAACCAAACCAAAGCATCGCCACCAGAAAAAGACCAAAGGCGAGCGCGCCGCCCACCAACTTCGGAAAGCCACGCGGATGACGAGCGAGCGGCACTGCTTTCACATCCCAGATGCGGCCGCGCCGCCGGGGTGACACAGTCCCCGCGGCAATTGCGGACGTTCTCTGAGGCGCCGCTAAAGACCCGATCAGCGGCAGCGCCACGAGCCATACACCGTAATGAAGCATCTCAAGAAAAACGTGGACCGAGACAAGCACGTGACTGGAAATGTTTGGCAGTAACTGTGCGCCGGCATGTTGGGTGATCCGCCAGAAGAGACCGTTATCGTCTGACAGCGCCGGCGTTCGTCCAAGCTGCCAAATTATTCCTACTAACAGCAGCGGCAAAAACCAGAGGCAGCGATGATAAGCGACTAGCCACGCCGGGCGCGTTCGGCGCAAGTGGCGATCCAGGAACCAGAATGCCACCAGGGGGTGGATATAAACAATTGCCAGGCTGAAAAACTCGGGCCACATCCAGTTAAGCGAACATAGACAGAAAGCGACCGGAATGGCCCACGACCAATTGCGCCGCGCTCTTTGTTTACCCCGCAACCAAACCAGCACACCAAGCCACATGAGCAGCAGCGTGTTCCACGAAGCCAGAATGGTAGACCAGGCGCCGTCGGTCCAAAGTGTGAAATTGTAAAGCACGGGCAGCGCGACGTAGGCAGCCGTGAGTAAACCAATGCCCGCGAAGGCGGTGATAAAAAAGTTTCGCGATTTTCCGAAACGCACCGGCATACGCATCAGGAAATAGCGCAGCTCAAACCAGTTGTGCGGGCCGGCAAAAAGGAAAACTGTGACAATGGAAAACTGCAGCGGCAACCAACTCGCCAACAGGGCAGACGCGCAGGCGCAGGCGATCAAGATGCCTGCGAAGGCTCGTATACTGAGTTGGGTGACGGCAACGCGCGGTTTCAGCCGCCACGCCGCCAGGTCAATGTTGGCAGTGCGTTCCATTTGCTTTTCGCTTCTTCGCTTAGCGTTCCGGGATCATGGGCACAATTAATTTCATACCGGAGCCGTCCTGTGGATCGGGCACGATTTCAATGTCCACACTACCGGACGTCGGATAGCCTTTGCTGAGATTCTGCGGCAGTTTGCGCCAGTAAAGGTAGGAGGGTGGTCCAGCGTTAGCGCGTGTGATGATTGCAGCAGCACCAATCACCGCAATGCCCAGCAGCAGCGCCGCGGCGGCTTTTTGTCCCTGCGTCTGCATAGAGCGCGCCAGCCAGACACCGGCAAACGATAGCGACAGGAACAGAAAGAGACCCGCCATCGCCGTGCGCGTGGAGCTATGGACCACGCGCTGGACCATAGATTCGTTGGTTGGAGTGTTTGCCAGCGCCGCGCGCAACTCTCGCAAACTGGTTTCCGATATCTGTAAGCGCGCCTCGTAAGCTTTCACATCAGGGACGACGACCAGACTGGTGTGCAGCGCGATCTTGGGTTTTTCCGGGGATGGCTTTGGCCGGGCGATGTCGCCGTAAGCCGGCAGCGCCATCAGCAGCAGCAAACCCGAAGTACAGAAACTGAGCAACAGGTCAATTCGTTTTATTTGTTTCATAGGGGGAATGCCTCCGATTGGGCAAGCAGGCTGACGCTTGCCGGGTCTGAATTTCCGCGCAGTATAGCGCAAACCCGGGCATGCTGAAGAAATTCGCGGAACGGCCACAGATGATCACGGATTTCCACAGATAAAGTAATTGCAAGACTCCTGCGGACTCGTCAGACCGTTTTTATCCTTATGAATCTGTGGTCCATTATGAACGCTTCTGTGTCGTGGGTGTCCTATCGATTGTGGCAATGTTAGAATGTTCCCTAGCAGTTAACCGAGGAGAAATCTTTGTCCCGCGAACTACGCGTAATCAGCAACAGCCCAAGACCGCGTCAGCAAAAGCCTGAGTGGCTCAAGATCCGTCTGGGAGACCCGGCGAATCAGAATCACGTATTGAAGCTGATCGAAGGCCTTAATCTGCACACTGTCTGCCAGGAAGCGCGCTGCCCGAACATTTTCGAATGTTGGTCGGATCGCACCGCGACCTTCATGTTAGGTGGAGACATTTGCACGCGTCATTGCGGCTTTTGTGCGGTCGGTAAAGGAGAGCCCGGCTCGCTGGATCAGGATGAACCGCGGCACGTGGCGGAAGCGGTGCGGCAGCTCAACCTGGCCCATACCGTGATCACTTCCGTTAATCGCGACGATCTGCCGGACGGCGGCGCCGCGCATTGGGCGGAGACGGTCAGGCAGGTGCGTGCTTTAAATCCGGAATGCAAGGTTGAAGTCTTGATACCCGACTTCAACGGTGACGAGGACGCGCTCAAAACCGTGCTCGACGCGCAGCCTGACGTTTTGAATCACAATACTGAAACCATCGCGCGCCTTTACCGGCGCGTGCGGCCTGACGCTGATTACCAGCAGTCGCTGACAGTGTTGCGGCGCGCGGCAGAGCGCCGCGATCGCGAAGGCCGCGGCATGTTAACCAAAAGCGGCATCATGGTCGGCCTTGGCGAAACGTTTGCTGAAGTGGTCGAGTTAATGAAAGACCTGCGCGCGGCTTCGTGCGACATCATGACCATTGGCCAATACCTTCAGCCTCACGCGCGCCGCTTGCCGGTCGAGCGCTACGTTACTCCGGAAGAATTTGCACGCTGGCGCGAGCTGGGCATGGAGATGGGCTTTCATCACGTAGAGTCGAGTCCGTTAACCAGATCTTCCTACCATGCACGACAGCAGGCCGAAAGCGAGCCGCGACAAACCGAAAACAAGCCGCAGATATACGCGGATGCACGCGGATAAAAAGCAACAAATCACTGCATAGCACTGTCAATCGGAATTGGTGTCTACCTTACGCAGTTAGTTCTTTGCGGGTTTTTCGTTATTCGCGTGAATCCGCGTCCATCCGCGGCAAAATGTTTTTATGAAAGCGGTCATCTTCAACCAACATGGCGGGCCGGAGGTACTTCAATACGCCGACGCACCCGATCCAACCATCAAGGCAAACGAAGTCTTGGTCGAGGTGAAGGCCTGCGCGTTGAACCACCTTGATGTCTGGGCGCGCTCAGGGTTGCCGGGAGTTAAGATCCCTCTGCCGCACATTCTCGGCAACGACACGGCGGGCGTGGTGCGCGCCGTAGGAGAGTTAGTTTCCTGGGTGCAAACGGGTGATGAGGTAATGCTTCAGCCCGGCGTTTCGTGTGGCCATTGCCTGGAATGCCTGTCAGGCCGCGACAACCTCTGCCGCGATTACGACATTCTGGGATACAGGCGTCATGGCGGCTACGCCCAACTGATAGCGGCGCCCGGCATAAATGTTATTCCAAAGCCAAAAAATCTCACGTGGGAAGAAGCAGCGGCATTGCCGCTCGTAACCGTAACGGCCTGGCACATGCTCGTCACGCGCGCGAATGTTCAGCCCGGTGAGGACGTGCTGGTTCATGCGGCGGGAAGCGGAGTTGGTTCAATAGGAATTCAGGTCGCCAAACTGCGCGGCGCGCGCGTTATTGCAACGGCCAGTACAGAAGAAAAACTTACGAAAGCTAAGGAACTGGGCGCCGACGAAGTCGTGAACTACACGAGCGATGATTGGCCTAAAGAAGTGAAGCGACTAACTAACAAACGCGGAGTGGATGTAGTTTTCGAACACACGGGCGCCGCGACCTGGCCCGGCTCGATTGCCTCATTAAAAAGTAATGGCCGGCTGGTGACGTGCGGCGCGACCAGCGGCTTCGCAGCACAGACCGATCTTCGACAGATTTTCTACCGTCATTTAACCATTCTGGGATCTTTCATGGGTTCCAAAGCGGAACTGCTCGAGGCCATGAAATTTATCGAGAGCGGAAAGATTCGCGCCGTCGTGGACCAGACATTGCCGCTCGCGGAAGCCCGCCGCGCGCATGAGTTGATGGAAGATAGAGCGCAGTTTGGCAAGCTCGTGTTGATTCCGTAAATCGTGAATCGTAAATGGTGAATAGAATAGCGAGTGGTAATAAAACAAGAGGAACCAAATAACGCCGTCCTAACTATTCACGATTTACGATTAACTATTCACGATCGCTTACTTGCCGCTATAGTCTTCAACAATAAAGCGCTTCTTGAGCATCTGCAGGTTTCCTTTTTCCAGATCAAAGTTTGTCCCCGCGATCACCTTCGTGCCGCCTTCGGTCGTCACCCAATCAACCACCTGAGGAGCATTGGTGCGCAGATACGCGCCATCGTTCTTGTCGAGAGGCTTGCCGTCTTTTCGGGAAAAAACCAAAACGTAGGTGTACTGACCCTTACGCACATAATCAAGGTCCGCTGGGAAACCAGTCTTGGCTGGTGTCGGGGACGATTGCGCGATGGGAGTTGCGCTATTGACGGGTTTGTTGTTGGTGCCGCCGCATGAGGTTAACGAGACCACGGCAAGCAGAACAGCGACGATCATCAAGGCTGAAGTCGGAATTGTACGTGACATGCTGGTGCAGATATTAATCCAAAAAAC
>DIYZ01000004.1:4925-5211 GCA_002427845.1 Chloracidobacterium sp. UBA6041
AGTTAGGATGCGCTGGTTATGGATTGTTGTCATTCTCCGGGCCATCTTCATCGCCGTCGTTTGTGTCAGACTCGCCAGACTCTGACGCGCCCTTCTGATCACGAATGTGGAGGATGGTGCAATCGTGGTCTTCATAGGCTACTTCAAACCACCCGCTGTGCATGGCATTATCGAAGAAGTCCCCATGCGAGTTGTCGGTGAACACGTAGCGCGCGCCAAAGCGATCGCGAATTAATGGACCAGGATCCTCTTCTTCGCCAAGTGTGATGCGATCGTAAAGTTTCGA
>DIYZ01000297.1 GCA_002427845.1 Chloracidobacterium sp. UBA6041
AAAGCCGAGGCATACAATGAAACTGGGATGTACCCCCAGGCAATTGCCATCATCAATACAATCAGGAACCGGGCCCGGACGGGTGTAACGGTTGCCGGTACTTTGCCCCCGGCGGGTACCTTGCCCGACCGGAGCATTGCCTCCGTTGATAAGACCCAGATCAAAGGCTGGTTAATGCACGAAAGAAGAGTAGAGCTGGGCTTCGAATCGCAACGGTTCAATGACTTGAAAAGATGGAAAATAGCTAAGCAGGTTTTGGGTGCTCTTGGAAAAAACTTCCAGGACTTCAACTATCTTTATCCTATTCCACAGGGTGAAATCGATAAATCAGGCGGAAGCATAACGCAGAATACCGGTTATTGATTCACGTTTAAATAAGTGGGAGGGGGCAGCACAGCAGCGCTGTCCGCGCGCAGCCCACGTCTCTTGCGGCGGAAAGCCCAGGCGTGGGAATCGTCAAAGAAGCGGGGAGAACTCTATTTCACTGTTACTGAATAATGATTTCTCTTCGATCTGGAAACGTGCCGCAGATGAATCTTATAGCTCCCGTTGGTTCTTGATTCCGTAATCCCACTGCTGATATAACGACCATTTATCGCAATACTTTGCTTTGCCGTCGGGGATACAACTTCCAAGTCGATTAGATGGCCTGCAAAAGACTCGAGATCAAATTCGAGTTTCTTCGTTTCTCTGTCATAGACTGGAGAAATTACTAAAGCATTAGCCGAACTTAGATACGGCGTTCTGGCATCCCCTAATGTTACGCCGATCTTTCTCAAGTCTTTGATATCCTCCGGCACAACAGCTGATGGGATGTCCCTTCCATCGAATGAGATGGAGGATAGCGTGGTCCCCTCTCCCCTGATATCGACACTTACAGGGACGCCCTTGAGGGTCACGGTCAACTGTACGGAATCCACACCTTTGGGAATAAAAGGGCTGAACGAGATATTCCATTCATTTTCCCTCAGGCCGAACAGATTATACAGAGTGTAGAGGTACCAGCCGCCCGCCCACAGGAATTGAGGTTTGTCAATCTTTCCATAAACGGCCGGATCGCTTTTGTCACTTATTCTGTACTCATACAAAGCAGGCTGGCCATTGGGACTATTTGTTATCCCGTTCAGGGTCATAGTCCGCTTCATGAATTCAAAAGCATCTTTGTTCAATCCATTGTTGATTAACGCGAGAGCGTACCAGGCATTTCCGTGAGGCCAGATCCCGCCGTTGGCATAGTGATAAGGTTGGCCGGCCTCATTACCGGCAAATCTCATGTAATCGATAAGCAGATGTAGGTCCATTGGATACAGCGTGTACAGGCCCAGTCGTTCATCCAATAGCTTTGCCTTGGCAGTCGCTAGCAGCTTTCGATTCCTGGCGTCATCAAGCAAGCCAAAATGTGAGGCCAACAGAGATCCCATATATATGTGGCGATCCTCTTTTCCATCCTCGTAATAGCTTATCAGGTAGTTCAGCTGGTCATCCCAGAGCCTATCGACCAGCTGCTTATTCAGTCGAGTCGCGAGGTTCTCATAGAGCTCCAGTTGCGACGCATCACGATTCAATGAGCTCGAGATGAAGTTGAACTCCCTCAATGCACGAATGGCCAGGATCGTCATGTAGGCTCGCGGTCCCACGTTGTGACCGATGTCCCACCAGTCAGGTCTAGGGGACCACATCAGATCGTCTGCTCCTTTATTCTTCAGCGCAGTCTGAATGCTCTTCTCGATATACGGATAAAGGCGCGCCAGGAACTCCCGATCTCCTGAATGGCGCAGATAACGTGCAGCCACAAGCGTGAACCAGAAGTGATTCCAGTTCTCCGGTCCCGCATATTCAGTCGTGTACTTTGTATCCTGCCAATAGTAGGCGTGGGGTATGGTTCGATCTGTGTCGGCTAAACTGACTATATACTCCAAGTCGTTCCTGACTCTTGCCAGATCGAAATTCACCGCCGCCAAATCGGTGAGCAATGCATCGTGAGTAAAGTAGAAATTGTATTCCGCCTGGGCAGGCATAGGAACTATTCGGCCATGCAGGTAATGGGCGTTCGTTGCCAGGACTGCCCTTGACCACCGCGAAGTCAAATCCAGATCGTTATCGCCGGTAACGATGTCAGGCCGGGCCAAAGCCTCCTTGATGATGTAATCCTTGTACGCTTTGACTTCACGCTGGTAGTGCGTGAGCAGGAAAGCCGTCTTCGCCGCCGCTTCTGAAATCAATGCTGATCCAACAATCTGGATAATCGTGATTGATGAATCAGGAGGTAACTGTTTGTCGTAGGTGAACGCAGCGAGGGGTTTGTCTGGTTTCTCTCGCGGAATTAGTGTTTCCGGAAGAGGGCTGTCGGTGTTCAGCCACCAATCGTCGAGGCTTGAGAATCCATTATTCTTTGGCTGCCTCGTTGTAAAACTCGACGGCTGCAGCCCTGAGTTCATGACAAATATTTGCGCATTCCCGGTTTCCACAAAAGGATAGTTCGTCCTGATTATTGATCCGGTGGTCTGAAAGTCGGTGTATGCGCTATCAATAAGTTTGTAAGTGTGGCTTGTTCGAAGTGTCGTTTCCAGTCGGGTATACACTTCATAGTCTTTCGTGGTCGCAGATGTATTGGTTATCTCGTAGGTAACCACCATAGCTGGCTCGTTCCTGCAAAACTCATAAGTGATCCTGACGTGACTGCCAGAATCGTTTCCATCGAAGGAAACAGAGTATGGTGTCTGAGAGACTTTATAAACCTGATGCTCGAGAAAGCGTTTTGGGGAATCACCCACCCTTAGTCCGATGGACATGATTCTGAAATTCTCACGCTTCCAGTAATCGTCACTGATATCGATACTGTTTGCTACCGGGTAGTAAAAGCTTATCCGATTCAACAACGGAAAGCTCTTGTGAATCTCGATACCTACATAAGGGCTGCCGACTTCTATTTGACCAACTTCCTTCACGCTTTCAATCGTCAATAGATCTGCACCTTGCCCCCTGACCGGAGCGCTATCGGCCGAGACGCTCCTGCCTGTCCGACCGGATGTGACGGGAATAACGTGCGGTGTCCTCTGAGAGATCCTGGCGCAGGCGGTGAGCGCGAGCGCAACCGCGACGAGAGCTTTAGCCCGCAGAGGGCCGAGCGCAGGTGGGAAAGTTGTCAGACGATCTCCGCTGTTCGTCCAATGGCTCTTCCGTCCGCGCCGAACAGGTGCACACGCTCTGGCGGCACGCGAACCACGATCGTCTCGCCAACGCTGGGCAGGCGATCGTTCGAGACCGATGCCATCATGCGGCTGCCGCCCCCAGCCACGTCGAAATGAACGTGGCTGGTGCCGCCGAGTCGCTCGACCAGTACGACGCACCCTCTAAGCACTCCGGCCGATGATCCGTCGTCCACTGATTGAGCCGCGGAAGACTCGACGCGGAGGTCCTCGGGACGTATCCCCAGCGTCAGGGACTGCGTGGGATTTGCCGTTAGTGTTTTCTCCCGGGGCACTCCGATGCTCATGCCCTCAGTGATGAAGACCGCCTGGCCATTGTCCTCCCGGAGG
>DIYZ01000187.1:0-2824 GCA_002427845.1 Chloracidobacterium sp. UBA6041
CTGTTTGCTTCCGTCTGTTTTTCCCAAAGCATGACGTGCTTCAGAAACGCGTGGTGCGCGGCGAAACTGGCAATGCTGAGGCCGGCAACACCGTCGCGAAAGCCGCGCTTAAGAATGAAGCTTTGAAGAAAGGCAGCGGGTGCGGCTGCCGCAATTTTCAACGGTGACGTTCGCCGCCCCTCTTCAAACATCTGGCGCGCGGCGAGCGGCGCGTAACGTTCACCAATCATACGGTGATGGTGCGCAGAGTCGCGCACACTATAGTGAAGGATGTCGCCGGAAAGTTTTTCCACGCGCGCGCCGGCAGCCATCTTCACCGACTCGTGAATGTGACGCGGGTCCCAACGCCCGCGCAATTTTTTAAACAATCTCAACTGCCAATCGGGATACCAGCCGCCGCCCCTGATCCAACGACCCTGATAGTAAGATCGCCGCGCGATGCGGTAACCATCCGCAAGTCGATCGTCAGGTGTCTGCTTGAGCAGATCGATCGCGGCCTTCAGTTCTTCTGAAACACGCTCGTCGGCATCGAGGCTAAAGATCCAATCGTGCGACGCCTGTTCGTTTGCAAACTGCTTTTGAGCGGCGAAGCCGGGCCATTCGCGCTGAATTACGCGTGCCCCACAAGCAGCGGCGAGTTCGCGTGTTTTATCCGTGGATCCGGAATCGACGATGAGAATCTCCTCGGCCCAGGCAAGTGATTCGCAAGCTTCGCGGATGTGCGCCTCTTCGTTGTAGGTGATTATGGCGGCGGAGACCTTCATCGGATTTTCGTTTCTTCAGAGTAACGCAAACTGTTGGTTTGCGGCCGCAATCTAACAGATTGCGTTACAAAATCGTAGGGGCACGGCATGCCGTGCCCCTACAAACCAACTGCTACTCGAAAAGAGTACTACGGAGTAGGCGTATCGACGATGATGTTGTTGGCCCGCAAGGTGGTGGAGGTCGCACGCTGCAAGCTGGAACGTGCCTTGTTGTAATCCGTCTCCGCGCGTAACTCTTGATCGCGGGCGTTAGCAAGCGCGTTTTCCCTCTGAAATAAGAGGAAGGTAGTCGAACGCCCCACGGCATAGAGCCGTTGTTCTCCCTGAAGCTGAACTTCGGCGTTCTCGCGCGCGTTCCGGGCGGTGAGAACGCGCAGGCGCGCGGATTCAACTGCTTGCGCCGAATTGCGCACGTCAACCTCAGCTATTTGCTCCTGAGATCTCATCGACGCCTCGAGTTGTTCACGCTGGATTCTGGCTCCTGCCAGGTTCGCCTTTGCCGTCTTATTCGTCAGCGGAATCTGGATGGCCACACCCACACTGACGTTACGCGTGGCAAAGCCGGCAAGATTGCTAAGGTCCTGTCCGTAACCACCAACGAGATTAGCCGGCGGCGTCGCGCTGGGACACGTTTTGCCGGACGCAGGATCCGAAACGCAGCGAGACCCTGCCAGTCCGGTTGTTGCCAGGGTTCCTTGCAGATCAAACTGCGGCTTCGTCTGATTCTTGAAGTACTGAACGTCGATATCATTGATCTCTCGCTGGATTCGCAACCGCTGCAGGTCCGGACGATTTTTCCGAGCTTCGCCGATCGCGTCATTCAAGTTAACCGGGTTGACGTCAACAACCGGTGTATCGGTCGGTGTGATCTGCGCGGACCATTCAGGACTAGTTGTATCTTTGAGAATTAGTTGTTTCAGATTGTTCTCCGCTGTGGAAACCGTCTGCGTCGCAGTCAAGAGAGTCGATTCACGCGTGGACAGCTCCGTGAGAACTTCGGCCCGTTCAAGTGGCGCCTTGACGCCGACTGCGATCTGCGCCTCGACCATCCTGAGATTTTCCCGTGTGAGATTCACGTTTGCCAGTTGGATTTGTTGATCGCGTAGAGCAAATGCAAGGTCCCAATACGCGCTTTGCACTTGCGAAATTACGTTTATGGTTCGCTGCCGGAAATCGGCATCCGATTGTTCCAGGCGTTTCTTCTGTACCCTGATCAGATGTCGATTGTTATCGATGGAGCGGTTGCGCCAGAGCGGCTGAGTAAATGACAAAGCCAGATTCGAAGCAAAGATTGGATTCAAGGTGCTGCTGGTGGCGTTTGTGATCGTCTTAGTGTTGGCGAAACTAAGTGCGTACTGACCGCCGCCGAAGCTGAAGGCTTTGCTTACTGAAGGGCTCAGCGAATAGACCGTTTGTGAGGTAGTTCCGGTACTTGTTGCACCGCTAAATATACTCGTCTGCGGTGTAATCCGCTTATCGTATTGCGGTGTGATGCTAAAGATCGGTTCGTAGATTCCCTCGAGCGAGCGGAGTTGAGTTTCGGCATAGCGAACGTCGTCCCGAGCAACCTCAATGTCGTTGTTATTCTGCAACGCTCGCTTTACGGCATCGTTGAGCGAAAGAGTTAGCATGTTCGCGCTGTTGACCCCCAGACGGGTGAGGTCTGGCATAGGTGGCAGCGGTCTCTGTTCCACGGGTGGATAGACAGGTTCGGCTGGCTCCTCGCCGGGCGCAACCGGCGGGGTTGGCGATGGCCCGACCGCAGGGTTCTGCGGCGTCGTATTGATTCCGGGAACCGCGGACGGCGCTGGCGGAGTTTGTGGCGCAGCTTGCTGAGTTCCGGGCGCGGTGGTGGGATTCTGTGTTTCCGTGCCGGGCGGCTGTGCAGCAGAATTCGGTGTCGGACTTGGCGACGGTACTTGAGCCCATGCTGCACCTGCAGCAACAACCAGGAGCGCGCAAGAAAGCAGCGCCTTGAACAAATCACGATGCCGAGGAATGAACATTAGACCAAACTCCTTTTATTTAACTCTTTGATTGATGCAAAAGACTACCAACTG
>DIYZ01000187.1:3146-3887 GCA_002427845.1 Chloracidobacterium sp. UBA6041
GCACGCTTAGAGGACGGTGGCTTGACACTCAAAGCCACGCCGCATAATCTTGGGCTTCTTTACTCAAGCGCAAGTTTCCAATCCTTTTGGCTATGCGGCAAAGCAAAGTGTGTCTTGCCGCATTCTGACAAGGGCAGCGCGGGCAAATAATCACAGGAGGGAATTTCGAATGGCGGTGAAGGTTGGCATCAACGGCTTTGGTCGCATCGGACGCAATATCTATCGCACTTCAATCGGTGATCCGGATATTGATTTCGTCGCGGTAAATGATCTCACGGACACGAAAACGCTGGCACACCTGCTGAAGTATGATTCTGTACTCGGCAACCTGGACCACGAAATCACTTCCACTGAAAACGGGATTAAGGTTGAAGACGACGAGTTTCGTGTTTTCTCCGAGAAGGATCCGGCAGCGATCGATTGGTCATCGGTTGGCGCGGAAATCGTCATTGAGTCGACCGGCCGGTTTACCAGGGCGGAAGATGCGAAAAAGCACCTGCGTGGCTCGGTGAAGAAGGTGATCATTTCGGCCCCCGCCAAGAACGAAGACATCACCATCGTCCTTGGAGTTAATGAAAATGCCTATCGGCCCGCTGATCATCACGTTATCTCCAACGCTTCGTGCACGACAAACTGTCTGGCGCCGGTGGCGAAAGTGATTCACGAAAAATTTGGCATACGCTCAGCGCAGATGACTACGATTCACTCCTACACAAACGATCAGCACTTGCTCGATCTGCC
>DIYZ01000187.1:4158-4504 GCA_002427845.1 Chloracidobacterium sp. UBA6041
GGCATCTCCGTGCGAGTCCCGACACCCAACGTTTCGCTGGTTGATGTCGTGATGGACGTTGAGAAGGAAACGAGCACCGAAGAAGTGAATCGCGCGCTGAAAGATGCAGCGAATGAGGAGCTGCGGGGAATTCTTGCGTACTCCGAAGAACCGCTCGTCTCCAGCGACTTTAAGCGGAACTCGAATTCTTCAATCGTCGACGCCGAATACACGAAGGTCATCAATGGGCGGTTGGTAAAGATTCTGTCCTGGTACGACAACGAGTGGGGCTACTCCTGCCGCGTGCGCGATCTCGTCAAATTCATTGCGCAAAAAGGACTGTAAGAAACAGTGATGAGTCATGAGT
>DIYZ01000087.1 GCA_002427845.1 Chloracidobacterium sp. UBA6041
CGTTGGCCCAACAGCCAGACTTACAAACTAAAGAAGAAACATCACGTCAACAGCAGGAAGCAGAGGAAAAAGCTTTTAAGCCGGCGCGCGAGTTATTACTGAGAGAAGGCGTGCCGTTTGATCCCGACATTCTTAAGGATGGAGAGTGGCGCAGGAAACTGGCCCCGAAACTCCACGCTATGTGGGAAATGCACACCCAACGTCGTTTGGGAAAACAGTTGAGGGGAGTACAGCTCGCCGATATTTTGTACTTACCCGAGAAAATAGAATTGACTGAGGATACCGTGATCATCGCTAACAGGATTGTTTTCGAAGGGCGAGATGTCGTGATCAAAGGTCACCACAATATTGCTGTCTATCCGGTTGAAGAAGTAGGACTCTTAGGAGCTACGCTGGAAGAGGCCATGTTGGAACAAGGCTTCAGGAAACAGGATGTGCAGTTCGCTTCCGTGGGTTTCAAGGGCTCGCCCACCAGGAAACGATTCATTCCCTATCTGATCGAGGATGGAAGCATTACGATTGATACAAGCGGACAGGGGTATCCTGAATGGTTGGAAAAACAAAAGCAGAGAAAAAATGTCGCCCCGACTGGTTTTATCAAAAGTTCCTTAACGACACAGACAGTCACGCGAGATACTAGCGAGCCCACTGCAGCAAAGGGTGTAGATGGCACGATAGGACCGACCGGAAGCGCTGGGTCGCCTAACCCGGCCCCGACAGGAGTCTCCGGTGATTGTGCTTCAGGTCAACCGGACGGTTTCGAGGGATTTCCCGGTCCAAACGGTGGAACAGGAGGAACCGGTGGAACGGGTGGAACCGGAAACACAGGCGGCAATGCAAATAGTATTATTTTTGAGATTACGACCTACAGGGGCACATATACCTTCCTCGCCAAAGGCGGACAAGGGGGAAAGGGCGGCACAGGTGGACAGGGTGGATTTGGGGGCCCGGCTGCTCAGGGCGGACGCGGTGGACACGGTGCTGACTGCTCTTGCCCACCCGGCAACGGCGGCCCTGGAGGCACGGGAGGACGCGGTGGCAGAGGTGGAACCGGGGGTCAGGGTGGAACTGGCGGCACTGGTGGTAGCGGCGGGACCATCACTATAACTAAACCATCTAATTTTGTTGGAACGATTTTTCACAATGAGTCCGGCGGCATTGCAAGTATCGGAGGCGACCCGGGTCCTTATGGTTTCCCCGGAACATCCGGAGCTGGTGGGCCTGGAGGCGACCCTGGCACTAACTTCAGTTGTTCCCCGTCTCATGGATCAACAGGAGGGGCCGGCACTACCCAAACTGATCTGGGCGCTGGCTCGTACGGACCAGTCGGAAGCAATGGAAGCGCGGGCGGTAACGGTTCGTTTACACCTATTATAGGTCCATGCGTCAATCCCACCACTAGTTGCCCCGGCGGATATAGCTGGGATACTGAGAGATGTAAATGCTGCCAGGACGATGGTGGCTACTGTATGAGTCCAATCCTCATTGACGTTAGTGGAAACGGTTTTGACCTGACCGATGCTGCCAATGGAGTGAACTTTGATCTCGCAAATACCGGCACTCCTAAACACCTTGCCTGGACAGCCGCAGGCTCGGACGACGCTTGGCTGGCGCTGGATCGTAATGGCAACGGCACAATAGATAACGGGACTGAACTGTTTGGCAACTTCACGCCCCAGCCAAATAGCCTTGCCGGTCAAAGTAAGAACGGTTTCCTGGCACTGGCGGAGTTCGACCGGCCAGAGAATGGTGGCAACAGTGATGGCCAGATCAGCAGTGAAGACTCTATTCTCTCCTCGCTGAAATTATGGCAGGACACGAACCATAACGGCTTTTCAGAACCCAATGAGTTGCACACTTTGACAGAACTTGGTCTGAAATCTATTGACCTCGATTACAAGAAGTCAAAGAGAATAGACCAGTATGGTAACGAATTTGGCTATCGTGCAAAGGTCGAAGATATGCATGATGCACAGCTCGGTCGTTGGGCCTGGGATGTGTTCTTAAAAAGCGGCTACTGATAAAGAACCGTCAACTGGCATTTTGTCGGATAGCTTGTCACGCGGGGCAGACTGATCTGCCCTGCGTCTTATTGGAAGGATACCTGCTCAGCTCTCTCTGAAAATCAGGCTCTATATATAGGCCCCTACCACCCATCCGTACTCTAATACCACCGCTTGCCCAAGAAGTCTTGAGTCTGCCCAAAAAGTCGCCCCGGATTCCGACTTATTAGGCAAAGCCGCGGCCATGAACTCGGCTTCACAGCCGCCCTCGGTCTCTCATCTTCCTTTAAGAACGGTATGGCTCTCTGCCCACGCCCTGGACGGGAATTTCCTGCGCGGCCAACACCTCGTGCTGTAAGGCGTACATGCAGGCTGCGGCCTCGTCTATTTTCCGTATGAAGGCGATAGAACCTTGTAGGATCGGCTTGAGGCGGTCTCTGTCCTGAATCCTGGCTTTCGGGTATTCATGCTCTACAACTAAGTGTGTATTCGCCACGTCCAACCTGAGAAGCTCGCGCGCGGCGAGTTGATGATCCAGCCAATCCACCGTCCTGTTCTGAAGGTAGGCCAGAGGATCGTGCCTTGCCGTTCCGGGTAGTTCATGTTCACAGAGCACGGTCTGTTTCAGCCAGGCCTTCGCCTGATCCGCCGGGCGGTCTGACGGCTTGTCGCCTATCCAATCACCGCGCTCAACGGTCTGTCCGCCGTAACCCCACTCCGCGACGCCCCGCGCGTCAACGACTTGCCCTTTGACGTGAAAGCCGCCGATGAGGAAATCGTATCCAGTATCCTTCAGATATTGAAAGATCGAGCGCGTGTCCTGGCCCATCAGAATCGCATGTGAGGGGTCGTAGTGGATGCGAAACACGTTGCCGACTCCCGCCTTTTCGCAGATGCGGTGGAGCGCAATCCAGGTACCGGGGGTGTAGGCAAGGTTATTGTAGAAACTATCTTTGACGGTCCAGCCCGGCATCGGACACTGCTCGACACGATAAGTCAGGCCGCGCGCTTTGGCCTCCTTGAGCAGAGGAATAAAATTCTCTTCAAAGTCCCGGAGGTTCTGGTCCATGCTGAGCGATTGATTCTTACCGACGAAGCCGCAGACGGCATCTACACCTAAAAGCACTGCCGCGTCGAAGGCCCTGAGCATAAACTCGTGCTTCTTTTTTCTGACTGCCGGGTCCTCGTGAAGCATGTTGTCGAAATAGCAGATGTCGGACAGGCCGATCTTGCACTCATTCAAAGCGGCCAGGACTCGTCGCGCGCGGGTTTTGTTAAAAGGTTCGCGCAAGTCGAGAGTATTAGCCACCGGGTCAAGCAACGCTTCGGCGGGGATGTCAGCCTCGCTCGGATGGAGCGCGGCGGAGAGTTGTATGTTGTCCGCGCCCAGCTCTCGTGCGTACGCCACCCAGTCTTCTATCGCCTGATCCGGATCGAGGTCGCGTATTTCTCTCGGCGTCAATTCCTGCAAGGCGGCAGTCAGGAGGCCGATTTTCATGAATTGAGGCTCGAACGATTTGATACTCATGATTCGCCTTGCTGCTTCGGCTCTTATCTTAGAGAAGGGCAAGGTAAGAGAGACAGCACACCCGGCCAACATAAATCACTTACTCAAAATTACAATCTGCATTGAAAAGGAGTCAAGAATTCTCATCACTATACAAAAATCACTTTGATGCGGAGTGCTGTCGTTACCGAAAACTCGATGCGCACATTACTTGGGAACACTTCCTTCATTAATGGCTTCTTTGAGGGTGAACCGACCCTCATAAAGAGCTTTGCCGACAATCACGCTATCAACGCCGCTCTCACTCACCCCTCTAAGACGACTGATGTCAGCAAGCGAGGAGACCCCACCTGAGGCCGTGACTCTCAATCCGGACTCGCGCGAGATCGTGCAAGTCTGCTCCAGGTTCACGCCGGCGAGCATGCCGTCGCGCGCCACATCCGTATACACGATGCGCTCAACCCCGAATGCTGCAACACGTTGAGCGAGCTCCACAGCGGTAATTATCTCCCGCTTCTCCCAACCGCGTGTCATGACCTGATTGTCGCGAGCATCAATTCCTACGCACACCCGCGAGCCGAACATGTCGACGAGTCTTGCCAGCACATCCGGTGACTCCACTGCCAAAGTGCCGACCACCACTCTGCTCACGCCCAGTTCAATTACCTGCGCTACATCTTCGAGACTGCGCAACCCGCCGCCAAACTGCAGAGGAATTGTAATCCGGGAAATAATCTTGCGCAGCACTTGCCGATTTCGCGAATTGGGGTCGGAGAACGCGCCATCCAGATCTACCATGTGAATCAGCTGTGCGCCGCTGGCCTCGTAGCTTAGGGCAATTTCGATCGGATCGCCGTCGTAGACCGTGGCGTTGTCTTTGCGGCCCTGCATGAGGCGTACGCAACGACCATCGCGCAGATCAATCGCAGGAATTATGAAGATGGACATCACCTAAAGTTTTATAGGATCACTTAGCCGCCTCCCCAAAAAGGAAAAGCTAAGCAGATTTTCCGTTCATCATTTTTCATTCGCATTTTTCATTTATCACTCGGTCGTCTAGGTTTTGCATGAGCAGTTCAAAAGAAAATGATAAATGCGAAATGACATAGGGAAAATCTTTGATAGGATCTATAGCCTATCTGGCTTATGGCTGACTGTATCCATCACTCGATCAAACAGCAGCCCATTCGTGGAAATCGCGTTGCCTCCATGAATCGTGCGCGTTCCGTTCCAATCAGTGAACGTGCCCCCAGCCTCCTCCAGGATCGGAAGCAAAGGAGCGCAATCCCAAACCTTCATCACTGGGTCGAGCATAATATCGGCCCGGCCAGTTGCGACGAGCACGTGTCCGTAAGCATCGCCCCAGGTGCGCCGTGCGTGAACCTGTCGCTGCAACGCTTCGGCCGCGGGACCAAATCCGTATTGCTCACACACTCCAAAATCCGTCGACAAAAGTAACGCCTGGTCCAGCGACATAGTTGAAGAGACATGGGCCGGCTCACCATTCCAGAAGCACCCCAATCCCCGCGCGGCATAGACAAGCTCACCTAGTGCCGGAAGATTGACCACGCCCAGGACCGGTTCACCCTCGAGCTCCAATCCTATAAGCACACCGTAAAGTGGCACACCATGAACAAATGAATACGTTCCGTCTATTGGATCAAGTATCCAACGATGATTCGATGACCCTGATTGCTCTCCCTCCTCTTCACCGAGAATTGAATCATCAGGGAAAGCCTCTGCAATACGAGTGCGCAGGTAAGCTTCGGCTTCGCGATCCGCAATCGTCACGAATGAGTTGTCAGCCTTGCGTTCCGCTACAAACGATCCCTGGTAATGACGCCAGGTGATTGCACCCGCCTCGCGTGCTATGTCGACGGCGAAGTCGAGGAGTTGGTTGAGTTCGTTCGTGTCTGTCGCCATCCAGTATCACCTTTATCGGAAGCATTCAACGAGCCGGCGGAAGCATAAAGCCCCGGGGTGGAGTGCCGCGGAGCCCGGGGTAAACGTATTGAGATGATCGTCCAGCCCGCGCAGCGGGCGACAGCCTGCTCTGCAGGCTAGTTGATTGCTTTTTCCTTCTTACCGCGGCTCACGAGTTCATCGCGCACTTCTCCCAACGATAATCCACGCTCAACGAGAAGGACCACCAGGTGATAAAGCAAATCGGAACTTTCTTTCACCAGGGCGTTGCGATCATCATTCTTCGCGGCGATGATCGTTTCCGCCGATTCCTCTCCAACCTTTTTGAGGATCTTGTCCAGCCCTTGATCGAAGAGGTACGTCGTGTAGGAGCCTTCGGGTCTCTCGCGCTTTCTCGATTCAACCAACGCATAGAGACTATCGAGCACCTCGGCTAAATTGGTCGAACCCGCTACCGGGACATCTTCAAACGGACCAGCATCCTGGAGCTCATTATGGAAACACGATTCTGAGCCCGTGTGGCAGGCTGGGCCACTCGGAACAACCAGCACAGTAAGCGCATCTCGATCACAATCCAAAAGCACATCCACAACTCGCTGAGTATTCCCGGAAGTCTCGCCCTTGTGCCACAAGCTGGAACGCGAACGCGACCAGAACCATGTCTCACGAGTATCGAGTGTTTTTCGGAGGCTCTCGGCATTCATGAAGGCCAGCGTCAGCACACGCCTTGTGCGCGCATCCTGCACCACGACCGGAATCAGACCTGCCGCGTCAAAATTCACATCTTCAATTGCGATTTTCATCTCACCACGACTCCCTGCGTCCGCAAGTAGTCCTTCACCTCCGCAATCTTGTACTGACCGAAATGAAAGAGCGATGCCGCAAGCACAGCGCTCGCGCGCCCTTCAGTTAGCGCTTCGTAAAAATGTTCCAAACGGCCCGCACCGCCCGAAGCGATGACCGGTATGCGCACTGCTGAACTGACAGTGCGCGTCAACTCCAGGTCATATCCGTCGCGCGTGCCATCCTTGTCCATGCTGGTCAGCAATATCTCACCAGCACCGAGCCGCTCGGCTCGCTGTGCCCATTCGACTGCATCCCACCCTACGTTCTTACGTCCACCATGTGTGAAAACGTCCCACCCGTTCGACGAATCGCCTGCGCTTCGTCGACGCGCATCAATGGCAACGACGATGCACTGGCTGCCAAAAATCTCGGCGGTTTCACTAATCAGATCCGGCCGTGCAACGGCGGCGGTGTTCAGCGAAACCTTATCAGCGCCGGCGCGCAATACCGCTTGTATGTCTTCGCTGGAGTTGAGGCCGCCTCCAACCGTCAAAGGTATAAAGACCTCATCCGCCACACGACGCACCAGATCCATGATGATGGCCCGCTTGTCGGACGACGCAGTGATGTCCAGAAACGTCAACTCATCCGCGCCCTCCGCGTCGTAGCTGCGCGCTTGTTCCACGGCGTCACCTGCGTCAACCAGGGAAACGAAACGTATCCCTTTGACTACACGACCGCGGTCAACGTCGAGACAGGGAATTATTCGTTTCGCTAACATGGATTGGTTACCGCCAGAACGAAATTCGGATTCATTTTCCATTTCTCATTTGAATTCGCGCGCGAAAAATGACAAATGGAAAATGGAAAATAAGTTTGCTTCTGCCCTCAAATGGAAAATCAGTTCCTCTCTGCGCCGTCAAATTGCGCCCCTGGCAAAGTTCGCGAGCAGACGCAGTCCTGCCGCCTGGCTCTTCTCCGGATGAAACTGCACACCGCAGATATTTTCCCTGGCGATTACTGACGGATAAAGCCCGCCGTAATCAGTCTCACCGACGACAACCGCGCGGTCATCCGCTTCGCAGAAATAAGAATGAACAAAATAAAAGAAGGCGTTGTCCTGAATGTCAGCCAGCAGAGGATGAACTCCGCGCTGTCGCACCTGGTTCCAACCAACCTGAGGGACAACAAGATCGCCTGGAAGATCGCCCGGAAAGCGGCGCACGCGTCCCCTCAGCAAACCTAACCCGAAAGTTTCCCCAAACTCTTCTGATTCTTCAAAAAGCATCTGCATCCCGACGCAAACGCCGAGCAGCGGCGTTCCCTCTTTCACGCGCTCGCGAACAAGTTCATCAAATCCGCGCGAGGAGAGTTCGCTCATGCATGCGGCAAACGCGCCCACTCCCGGCAATACCAACCGGTCCGCGCTGCGCAATAAAGATTCGTCTGAAGTCACGACGGCTTCGCAGCCCATCGCGGCAAAAGCCTTCTCTACGGAACGCAGATTTCCCACGCCATAGTCGATGATGGCCACACTCGCGACGCTGGCAACTTTAGCCACGATGATTACAATGATCCCTTCGTGCTCAATACACCCGTGATGCGCGAGTCGCGGTTTACGGCTTGCCGCAACGCGCGCGTGGTCGCCTTAAAAGTGCCTTCGAGAATGTGATGGGTATTACGACCACGCAGGCAGTCTATATGAAGATTGAAGCGCGCCGTCTCAGCCAGCGAGCGCCAGAAATGTTCTGCCAGCTCGACGGAAAAATTTCCGATCTTCTGCCTGCGCGTCGGGACTTCGTAGACCAGATAAAAGCGGCCTGACAGATCAATCACCGAACGACACAGCGCTTCATCCATCGGCACCACTGCTTCGCCATAACGGGCGATGCCGGCTTTGTCGCCCAGCGCCTGCGTGAGCGCCTGCCCGAGAGTGATCGCAATGTCCTCCACTGAATGGTGATCATCAATCTCGAGGTCGCCTTTGCACGCGACTTCAAGATCAAACAAGCCGTGACGCGCAAACAGATCGAGCATGTGATCGAGGAACGGCAGCCCTGTGCTGACCTGTGACTGTCCATTGCCATCGAGGTCAAGGACGACACGCACGTCCGTCTCTTTTGTCTTTCGGTGGACTTCCGCGATGCGCGGTTGAGTTTCTATTTGTGTGTTCATAGCCATCCAATCGGTAAACTCAATCAGCCTGCGGAGCAGGCGAAAGCATAAAGCCTGGGGCGTGAGCCCCAGGAATGGTCGCCGCCACAGCCCGAGCCCGTGAAACGGGCGACAGCAGTTTCTCCCAGGTGTCGCTCATCGTATTCGATTCCGTTTGGCTTGAGGGCCTGGTGAACTCGTCGCGAATCTTGTCATGCTGTCGCCCGCTACGCGGCTGTTGAACTTGCGTGCTGTTCATAACCTGGGGTTACGCTCCGCTCCACCCCAGGGCGGGGTCCCCGGCCGAGCATCTCGGC
>DIYZ01000192.1:0-1886 GCA_002427845.1 Chloracidobacterium sp. UBA6041
CACAACACTAAAGACGAGCAAGGTGAAAAAACTTTTGTCCCTGGAAAGATAGCGCAGACCGTTAGTAACGGTATCGAAAAACAGCGCGAACTTCTGCGCGCAAGAAATCCGGAAAGATACTCAAAAGAGCAGGACAAAAGCCTCACCCCAATTCCAAATCACGATGAAACAATTCATCAGACCGCCGACAAGGAAGCTCTCGCCCACGAGCTAAGTCCTGATATCGATCACTCGCAAACAAACCATGAAGAACTGGCTCAGGGAAATAATCAAATCAACCCGGCCCCCGTAGTCTCTGACACCAACGACATTGCTCCCGACTCCAATGACCGTCATCCGATCGAGACACCGGAGCAACCTTCAGACGCGCACGAAGAAGCCCCTTTCTCCATCGATCATAACCAGCCGGATACTTACACTTCGCTTTCCAATCTATCCCCTCTAGCCAATGAGCCACAGGAAACCCAGGTCCATATGCACGAACCCTCTTCCTCCGTGGAAGAGCTCGAAAAACCACCGGACGTCTCTGAACATCTCTGGCGCGATCGCTACATCCTGGGACGTTCAATGGTTGCCCGCGGCGAAGTAGACCGCCTGGAATCAGACCTGAAAAGTACCCGCGAGCACGGAGACAAACGAAGGTTCCGCGTATACGACGCCACCCATGGACGCACGAGACAAATATCCGAATTCGACATTCGCCGGCGCGCAGATGCCAGCGCCACTTCCGCTGTTCGCCAGGCCGAGATCGCCAACCCCGACAAACGCCACCAGGCCCGGCAGTCTCGCTACGATTCCGAGATCGAACGCCACGAAAAAGGAATCGGCGATCACCAAATTATTGTCGCTAAAACCATTACTAAACTGGAAACTCAGTTAACCGTTGCCCGTACCCAACACGCAGAACTGAAGCCTCACGTTCACCAAATCCAGCAGCATTACAAAGCCAATCAGACGCCTCTGCCTATCCCGTTACTCAGGCCCAGTGAGATCACCAAACTACAAGACCAGGCAATAGCTGCCCGGAACCCTGCGCGCGTTCGTACCATCGAAAATATAAGAGAGAGTCTGGCTACAGAACGTGGCGACCGTTCCCGCTCAGATCAAGAGATTGCACGTCTCGACGGTCAACTACTTACCGCTCGCTCCGAACAGGCCACCCGGCAAGAACGTGCCCACCAATTCGAAAGGACCCGTCACCGAACTCGCTGGGAAATCGACGGCGAAAAGTACTCGTTAACAGATCTCGACCGGCGCATAAGCGAGCAAGAGAACCGCTCGCGACTCTTCGGTACACCACTCAAGATAAGCACGTTGCACCTTAGACCATCCAGCAGACGTGAGGCCGCAACTCAGGTAAAAGAACTGAAGGAAATCCGCGAAGTTGTAGTTGAGAAGATTGAAGAACGGCGGCAAGAGTTGTCAGCAGCAGCTAAGGAAGCCGGACGCATGACGTCCGTGCTTTCTGAAATCCACGTTAAGGAGCAAGACCGCTTGCTCGCCCGTGGCGGCGAGCGTCAGGAAAAAGTCCTTACCCGCACAGAAATAAACCAGCTCATAGAACATGGCAATACCGTGTCAGACCCGGCCATGCTGAAGCAAGCTTTTATACTCGAAGCTCGCTTCGAGGAACGACAGATTGCAGACGACAAGAAGCCTTCGCTGACTGACCGAGCAGCTCGCGCTATCGGTCGCGAAGTTCTCAGTGAAATTGCTCTTCGCCAAGCTACAGAAAGACTCGAGTCCTTCAAAGAACACAAGCAGTTTACCCCGGCAGCTATCAAAGACCTGGCAGGACGCGAACAGACCGGCCGCCTCTTCGATTTTCGTCACCCTCGCCATCCCGTAATGTGGCTGGCTCAACGCGTCACTGAGTCTAAAGAACA
>DIYZ01000192.1:2204-5394 GCA_002427845.1 Chloracidobacterium sp. UBA6041
CCCGCCACCAGGACCCGACAGAACGCTATCGAGTAGAAACACTCGTTAACCGAGCCGAGCTCGCGGCACATACACAAGCGAAGCAAACACACAAAGGCCCGGAACCTCAAACATTGCCGGGCGATCACCTGCGCCACGCCGACCAGCAACGAAACGACTCCCTTCACACCCACCAAAACCCGGGCGCGGCCAAAACCGACGCCTACCATCTCCCTGAGAGAGAACACCACTCCCAGGCGCGTTTACTGCAGCGGGATCAGCAAGCATCTCTTCCCCCGCAACTCAACCCGACAGACCCTGTGAAAGAAGCCCCGGATCTCGACCTGCTTCACTAGGCGCTTTCTTCACTGTCTTTATCCACCGAATCGACTGTTCGCAAACGCAGACACCAGCCCTGTCAGCCTTGCCACAGATTCACCCCACCGCTTACCCACGAGATAAAAACACTCTCCCCAAGACTCGCAGATAGTCTGAATATCTTGATATCGCCCCTTTTATCGGCAACGAACCCAAAAGAATCTTTGCGCACAGCATTTGCTACTTACAGCCCGACTGACCAGGGCATTACTGTATCCAGCCCGCCAGTACCAGAACCTTTGTCTTTCGGAGAGTGAGTATGAAAGCCCCCCGGGCCAAACTCAGACTATCAGCGGCGGAAGAACTCGAAAACGTCGCCGTCGTCAACCGCCATACTTACTCCGGCCCACGGGACAACTCTTATATCTATATCGGACGCGGCACACCGCTCGGCAACCAGTGGTCCCACACTCCTGGTACTGCCGCCGCACACAAAGTTGAAACCCGCGAAGAGGCAGTTAGTAAGTTCCACGAGTGGCTTTCGTCCCAAATCGACAAAGGCGAAGGTCCGGTCTTTAGAGCTATCCAGCAGATCAAAGAACGTGTTGCCATCGGCGAACAAATCAAACTCGCCTGCAGTTGTGTTCCGCAACTCTGCCACGGCGATGTCATCAAAGGAACTATAGAGCTCCTAATCCACAATGACCGCCACCCGGAGCAAACCTTACAACTTGAGCCACGACAGATACAGCCATCACAACCAGCTCTCGATAAATCCATCCAAGCCGTTCCAGCCGGCGGCGAACGAATGCCGGCCCCAGCTTTGTCCGGCCGCGCCGAGCAAGCACACGCCGAAGTCATAGCCACCGATACCATCGGCGACGATCTTCACGCCCTCTACAGCGTTCAAGAAGGAATGACCAGAGCCGAGCACGCCAGTCATCTCAATTCTATCGACCAGTTCGCTCGCGAAGCCTTTGAACGTGGAGCCACGCTTAACGAAGGTGTCCTTTCCATACCCAAAGACCCCGATGCTCGTCCACGTGATGACAGCAAAGTAACTATCGGCACCGAGGCACATGCCATCAACTTTGTCCGCGGCTTCATCGCCGACCCGACTGTTGCTACCGAGAAAGGCCGGTTGCTCTTTGAACTCGGAAACAAAGCATGCGGCCAATGGATAGACTCTGATGGAAGACTTACCGTCTTCAATCACATCTATACCGAGATTCGCCAAGATGAGTCCGGCGCCTACCGTTCCAATGAAGAAAAAGCAGAATACATAGACAAGGTCCTCGAAGAAACTGCGCTCTGGGCCCAGCAGTTACCTGAGCCGATTCCGGAACCTACTGCCCAAGAAGTCCACGATTACACACTCGCCCTCGCAGAAGAAAACCACGCCATCACCCTGGGCCAGATTGCCGACCATGGCGCGGAGCTTCAAACTCTCGGGCTTGAACCCGAACCACCGTCTCTCTACCTTGAACATCTCCAGTCCAGCTCCTATGGTTTGGCCACCATCGGAGAGCTGTCAGGCTTTAGCGATCTACCGTTCGATGCCACGCTCGAAGGCTCTGACCTCTCGATTGACGAAAACCAAATCTATGCCGACATATATGAGATGGCGATCTCTGATCCGCTGGGATTCGCCACTCCCGAAGGAGACCACTTAGGCGCTGAACGAGAACTCGGCACCAGCGTTACGCTTGATGCCACCTTCGACAGGATCAATCTCGCCGCCCTGCCGCCACAGATCCCCGACAGCTTGACTCTCGAGACGCAAACGGAATTATTCGAGCGTGTACTTCCGTCCGTTGACACTCAACTCGAAAACGGTGTCAGCAAGAAAGAGATACTCTCGCCTATCTATGAAACCAATAGAGAGATCGCACAGCGCGACCTCGAGAATCGTGTTACTGAAACTTTCGCCCGCGCCAACAGCAATCCTCTAAACCAAAGAATCGTATCTCGAGCAGAAGAATTAAATGCTGTTTCTTCACTCCGTATACTTGTTGGCGCCGAATACCGCCAGCAGACAAAACCCTTTAGCCGCGCCGCCATCCAATGGGCCAAAGAGAATTATCGAGTCAACCCAGACTGGCTTCGCTCCCAGGGCAAACTACAGAAAGGTGAATATCAAAGAATCGTAACCGCCCAGAGCGATGCCCGCGCCGTCTGGCTAAACAATAACCCTGGCCAGCAAGCGCCCACCCGCGCAGAGATCGCCTCCATCAACAAACTTGAGCGGAGCGGCCATCAACTAAACGCTGCCATCGCCGGCATCAACCCCACCCCACAGGAACACTCACAAACCCTCGATCTGATTCAATCACGGCTTGCATCCGCTACTCTCACCGCCGAAACGCTCCTGCAAAACTACGAAGCCGCTGAGCAAACCTCTCAGCAGCTCGCCGTCGAAGCCATCCAATACGCCGACAAAGTGCGCGCCAGTTCCGAGTTTCAGGAACTCAAAGCAAGTATACAAACCGCAGTCCGCGAAAACTCTATTGATGAGCGACAAGCCCTTATCCGGGCGAATAATCCGCGCTTCAATACCCCTACAGAACTCCCCTCCGAGCGCCGCGGCTCCAACTACCCTGAGCTAACCGGCGATGCCCGGCCGCTATCCCCGTATGCCGAACTCTCACTGAGCAACGACGTCACCCAACGTGACGCACTACAGACGCTCGCCGATATGCTCGTCAGTCCGCAGATTGAAACCGCCCAAGCCCTTAACAACGCGCAGCTCGTTAGCTACAACGAACTTTGCAATCACCTCACCGGCATCACCATCACCAACGCCAGCCAGGCACGCGACGCAATTACCGCTAAGCTCCAGGGACTCGACAGAGCCTCCACTATGGTCGACGCAACGCGGACGCGCTTCGGCCTC
>DIYZ01000025.1 GCA_002427845.1 Chloracidobacterium sp. UBA6041
AGTCAAACTGCATCAGTACCCGCTTTCGGCTCTATATTGACTCCATTCCACGAGTCTAATATCATTCGCCCACCTCGCAATACTTTGGTCTTGAAATGAGTTCCCTCTAACTCGAAACCCGGAACTCGAAACTGTTTTTAACTGGCTGGTCCTCAGAGCCTGCAACCGTCGCATCCTGCTGTCCCAGCCAAATACTCAATCGCAGCCGCCTAAAGATGCAACCCAATTAGACTCTGTTCGGCCAGGGCTCCGATTGTCGTAACGACCACCGGTTGAGAGGCGCTTCGCGTTGCTGGGCAGCCTGCCAAGAACCTTTCCGCGCCGGAAGAAGGAGGAGAACATGAACGAGATATTTGTGAAGGTTTTTATCTTCATCCTGGTGCTGATCCTGCTCATCGTGGAGGTATTCAAGTTCAGCATCACCTTCTGGGAGATTGTAATTAAAGTGGTGGTGCTGATCCTCGTGTTCATCACTATCATCATTGAAAGGCGGAAGTCGCCCAACACCAGAGGGTGATGGCAGACTAATCCGCAAACGTTACCGGCAACGGGGTCGCACGCAATAAAGTGGCAGGCAGTCTAAATCCCACAGTCACCTAAGACTGGTTCGGATGCCGGAAATTTTTCGGGCGTGGCAATCTATGTTCAAGGGCTGGAAGTCGTCCTGGTAAGCGAGATGGAAGCCGGTTGGTATCGCTATATCAGCGAGTGGCGGCTCCACGCAAATGGCACGATTCGTCCGCGCTTTGGTTTCTCGGCCGTGCAGGATTCCTGCGTCTGCAACATCCATCATCACCATCCTTACTGGCGGTTCGACTTTGACATTCGCACGGCCGGGAATAACCGCGTCCGCGAATACAACGATCCGCCGCTGGTGGGTAGATCAAACTGGCACACCAAGTCGTTCGAGATCAGGCGTCCGCGCGATCCCGCACGCAAGCGAAAATGGCGGGTCGAGAACAACGTGACCGGCGAAGGCTATGACATTATTCCGGGACCCCCGAGGATGGAGTCGCCACGGCTTCGGCTGATTGGCCCTATCCGCGCGGCGACGTTTGGATTCTTCGTTATCACGGATCAGAGCTTGATGACGGAGTTGACTGCACCACCGGCGGCAACGGCTGCGTGACCGAAGCAAACCTCGACGGCTTCGTTAACGGCGAACCGATCAGCGACCACGACGTGGTGATCTGGTATGCCGGCCACGTAACGCACGACGTTGTTCACGAGAAGCCGGGGGAGTTTGGGCATATCTGCGGCCCCGGCCTGAAGCCGGTGAAGTGGTAGGTCGCGATCGTTAGCACTGCCTTTTGCTTTCTTATCTCGAGCGAGACAACTGGAGTCATCTTAGTGTGCCCTACGTGAAGTCCCAGCGAGAGATCGCCGTGAGCGGCCGCCCAAGCAGAGAAGCTGCCACAGGAAAGATCCAGGAATACATCGAGGACAGTCGGCGATTCAAGACAATGAGGAAATTGACGGTAAACTCTTACTCACGGCCGGGTGATGATGGTGATTCACGCTACTCGCTGGAGGATTTGAAAATTAATTTTCGCGAGTTGTTACAGCCCACTAGTTAATCCCTTGGGTCATTTGTCTCCAAACGGATCCCTGGCCAACCTTGCCGCTCTCTATCCGTTCAATGGCCTGCCGGATTTGCATCGCCACTTCAAACTCGCGATCACCCTGGGCCTCTCTGAGGGCGGGCAGAGCGCTTTCGTCCCCTAACTCATAAAGAAATCGACTGGCACGCCAACGAACAAGTTTGTTCGGATCGTTTAATGTCTCAACCATCGGGCCAATCGCCTGTCTGTCTCCTAAATCCGTTAGTGCATCGCCTGCCGATCGGCGCACCCCAACTGCTTCGTCTTTCAGAGCCTCACAGAGTGGAGCTAAAACTTCAGGAGTTTTTATCAACCCAAGAAAGACCACCGCTAAACGGCGAATCGACATCTTTGGATCTTTGGTAGCTCTGATAATTAGTGACAGCGCTTGAGAATCTATCTGAGCTGTTGCATTTCTGCCCAATTCCTTTAGCGCAGCGAATCGTTCTTCCCACTTGGGCGATTCAAAGGCCTGGACCAGTTCTTCCCGACTCGCCTCAACCTTTTCATGTAAGTTAGGGTGATAGGCCCTCTCAACCAATTCTTTTAACTTCTTTTCATCATAGACGGCTGAAATCTCGCGCACCACCGCCTCGCCGATGTCGCGCAGCTCCCCGTAGCGCAGACCTTCGTCTATCCACTTTCGCTCCATCAGCATGTTTTCCGATGCACCCATTGCTCGCTCAATAGCCTGACCGAATCTCTCGGGTAGCGGCAAGCGAGTTGTTTCACTACCAGAGGACACTTTGACTAACATTGGGAGATCTCGAAAATACTGCACCGATACCGTTACCTCGCGCCATTTGTTTTCGGACGTTTCCTCTGGTTCTGGCTTCGCGTTGTTCAAACTGGCGTATTCGAATACGGCGCGGGCCTGGGACAAGATATCCTCCCATCCAGCAGTTGGTTTTCGCTGGATAGCCATAAAGTCTTCGACACGGAAGACACTGCTGACCCCTGGAATGGCCAGGATCTTGTCGATGTAGGCTGGACAATCTCCTCTATTTTCGTGTGTATACGCAATCGCGACCCCTTTGGCCAGCCTCTCGTCCAAATTCAATTTCATGCTGTTTGGATTTGGTGTGGTTTCAATGGACAGTAACTTCACTTTTGCTCTCCAGCGCTCTACCTATGCACAACTGTCAAGTTGCCAATTAAGCCGCACTCTTAAACTGGAGCTTGGCCTGCACACCGAGAGCGGCCAGCACCCGCAACATAAGATCGGTCGAAATATCCTGAGTGTTGCGGTTCAGAATAGCCGTAACGCGCGTCCGAGAAGTATGAGCGAGCCTTGCAACCTGATCGTGAGTCAAGTCCCTCTTTCTTACGACTTCGATTATCTTGTCGTTCAAATCGCTACGGACCTCGATTTCGAGCCCGTCCGCGGGCGTAAGCCCAAGCACCGCGGCAAGCTCTCTGGCATTGCGAGCGACGACTGGTTTAACTTTCTTCATAGGTCATCTCCTTGAGCCTCCTTTGCCCCAAAGCAATCTCACGCGGCGCTGTCCTCTGAGTCTTCTTCGTAAAAGCATGAAAGATCAGAATCGCATCAGCGAGCTTCGCGAGGTAGAAGACTCGATAAGCTCCCGTCCGATCTTTCACCCGCAGTTCCTCAACTCCTTCAGCCACGGACGGCATTGGTCGCTACACCGGCATCGAGAGTTTCTCGCCCTTTTGCAAATCAAAAATGGCCTTACCGAATTCACGCCGAACGCCTTCGAGAAAGCCCTTCAAAGCAGCTCGCGCCTTGGGGTGGAATAGCGCCGCCTTCATGTTGCCACTGTCTCAGATATGGGACATGAGGTCAAGGGCTTTGCACAAAAACGTGTCTCGTGCCAGTCCGCGCTAGCGGACGGCTGACAATAGCTGGAGCGTTCATCGCTGGGAAGAGAGGCATTCGCGACGAAGTCCGTGAAACGGACGACTGAAAGAGTCGATATCTGGCACCGTCCGGCAGTCCCGCACCGGCGTTCTGGATATTGATGATGCAGCGAACTCTGGGCTTGAGCGTTTTGCCTACTTCGTTCAGCAGGTTCGAGAGAGCGGGAGCGCCGCCGGAACTACGAATTGCATAAAGTTCTTCGAGGTAGGTTTCGAGCGCATTCATTTATGAGGTTGACTCCGCGTGATTGAATGACGTTTCAAGGAAGATGTGCACCGCCATTCTTATAGCCTAGATTGTAATTCTTTCAAAGAGGGCGAACGTGGACTTAACAACGAAAAGGGCCGCCATCATAAGGCGGCCTTGTTTTGTCAGCAGATTTTGGGTACTGATGCAGTTTGAAGCGTGTGCCTATCGACAGCGTGCGGTCCTACGAGGTCAGTACCACCACGCGGTAGCGGGTGGGTCCTTATGCATTCAGGCCAGCGGCATTTAGCCCGGCACCTCGCTAGGGTTCTGTATCTAGTACCCGCTTTCAGAACCCACCCGCTACCGCGTGGTGGTACTGACCTCATGACGCTGCGGCAAGAGTCAAACTGCCAGCATCGTTATGCACCACCACGCGGTTTTGCCAAGTGAATCCGAGGCAATCAAGCCAAACTGCATCAGTACC
>DIYZ01000030.1 GCA_002427845.1 Chloracidobacterium sp. UBA6041
TCGTTAGCGAACCAGGGTCCCCATCCCCAGCCGAGCAGTCGAGAAAAGCTCACCGCAGAGACGCAAAGGCCGCAAGCAAAGGCGAGATCACTCGACCAGCCCGCGATGGCGGGCGGCAGCATAAAGTCTCGCACCCTAGCCGAGCATCTCAGCTGGGGAGACTTTATGCTGTTACCTGCTTCGCAGGTTTGCTGTGTGCGGCGGCTTGACGCCGCTTTTCTCTCCTGCCGCTTTCTCAGTAACACCGGGATTCAGCCCGGTGTTACGGTCCAACTAGATCCCTAAACCGTTTCAACGGTTTACCAGTGAAACCGTTAAAACGGTTAACGTCATATTCCGTTCGCCCGCTCACCGCACTAAGGTGCGGTAATAATGAGAACGCCCCGAAAGTCTATCGACATTGGAGCGAAGTGCGTTAGCGCTGCAGCGAAGTTCACTAACATCAGAGCAATGTTCACCAGCAAAGGAGCAATGCTCGCAAGCAAAGGAGTAATGCTCGCAAGCAAAGGAGCAATGTCTGCAAGCAATGGAGCAATGTTCGTAGTCATTGCTGCGATGCAAGCGTTCGTGTGTCCAATAAACCCCGGCAAATGAGGTAGTTAACAACCAAAGACGAAAATTTCTTGCTCGCTGTCAGTTTTTCTATTAGGCTCCCCGGGCGCGTTCTCACAGGCCAACTGATTTAACCCGGTACTCACGTCCCAAATCACGAACCGCCAGGGAGCACCTCATGTCAAGAATCAAACTGAATTTCAAACGTCTGCCGCTTACGGAAAAGATTGCCAGGGCCCGTCAGATCGTGACGGCTCTAACCGGCAATGCCGACTTTCCCACACCGATGCCGCCCCTGATCGCGCTAACCACTGCCAGCGATGAAGCTGATGCCGCTTTTAATGAAGCTCAACAAGCGCGGCAAACCGCCAAAGAAATGCGCTTTCGCCAACTCGTCGGGGGTGCCGCTCAACTCGCGACCGTTAGCTGCCTGATGTATAGATAGTCCCCAGATCATTATCAAAAGAGAAGGAGTCACTTATGCACACCATTCGTTTCAGACTAGCGCGCATCGTGGGTTGCGCCGTGTTAGTGTTGTTCGTCTTGGCCACTACGGCTTTCGCCCAGAAGGCGTCAGGCAAAGCTTCCGCCGGCAGTGAACACGTCGGCCAAAAGCGAGCCGAAATTCCGAAGCTCTGGGCCGCCGAGGAGATGAAGTGGCAGGACGACACTGCACTACTAGGGGTGAAGTACGTCCTGCTCTGGGGAAATCCGAGGACCGGAGAACACGGGATGCTCCGCAAGTTCCCCGCAGGGTTCGCGCCACCCCCCCCACACGCATCCGTCGGCGGAGCGGGTCATAGTCCTTTCAGGAACAATCGTAGTGCGCCACTCAGGCTCTGCCGAGAAGAAGCTCGGTCCCGGTTCATACTCGGAGATTCCGGCTAACATGGAGCACTCGGTGAAATGCGGCGAGGAATCCGAATGCGTGTTCGCACTGATCTCTCCTGGACCGTTCGCGATCAAACCCGTTGCGGGCAAAGTAGGCCGGGGCAAACGCTAGCTGGTGTAGCGCTCTCAGCGAGCTGAGCATGCGAAGCACGGCCGCTAACAAACGCATGCAGCGGAGGCCGCGAAGCGAATTTGTTATGTGTCCCTGAATGTCACACGCGGCCCGCTGATGCGAGGCGTTAAGCGGTTTCGCTGTTTCTGAATCGAACAATACTGTGAAGACGGGTAAACATAAATTCCTCGTGGCGCTTTCAACTCTTGCGGTCGTGATCGTTGGCAATAGCGCGCTCGCTCAACCTAGAGCGCGAAAGTTTGATGAATTCACGGTTGGACTCGGCAGCCCTCGATCTTGGTGGTCTAGTAACTATCAAGAGCAAGAGAAAGAGATGAAGGCGCATTTGCTTCGCTACGCCAGACAACTAAGAAGAGAACGCGCGCGAGCCTACATTATTGGCTACGGTCAGCGAATTGTTGAGTGGGAAATTTACAACCGGTCGTATGGCGATATGAGAGCTGGTCAAGCTCGTGAGAGGCTATCTGAGTTCTTTGACTACAAACAAATCACAACCATCGATGGCGGTTTTCGTGAAATAGCCATCACGGAACTTTGGATTGTCCCACCAGGCGCACAACCACCCAAGCTAGCCCCAACCGTCAAGCCGGAAGATGTAGCGTGCTGTCCTTTCCTACGTGTCACCGGCTCGCCGTATATATCTAAGCCTACCGGCCCGTTGGAATTCATAGCCAATCTCGAATCGAACAACAAGACAATTCAGCCAATCTTTGTATGGCAAGTCTCGCAAGGAAAGATCATCAATGGTCAGGGCACAGGCAGGATCGCAGTTGAAGTGCCTACTGGTGCTTCTGGCAGACTTATCGCAAAGGTTGAAGTGAGTGGCTATTCGCTTGAATGCCCAATTGAAGCCCTCACCGCGAGGTCTGAGACCGCGTTTGGAGTCAGTTATTTTAAATTTGATGAATATGGGGATATTTGCGATGAAGATGAAATGGCTCGTCTAGATAATTTCGCTACCCAGTTACAAAGGAATCCTGAACTCCAAGCGTACATCATCTTCTATGGCGGACGGTGCTATTCCTCCTGCGGGTACGACTATCCACGTCATCGGCCGCGACGCCCTCTAAAGGGAGAGGCTGAAGCACGTGCCGCTCGCATAAAGCCATACCTCGTCAATACAAGAGGACTTGATTCGGAGAGTATCTTTGTAATAAGCGGAGGTCACCGCGAATCCTGGACGGCTGAATTATGGATCGTTCCAAAAGGGGAGAAGCCGCCTCCTCCAACGCCCACGATTCAGCCGCAGGATGTAAAATACCGAAAAGGCCGACGCGATTCTCTACCCCCATGTATGTAAAGTAGTCTGAGTGATTATATCCAAACGGCCGCCCAACAAGCGCTTGCAGCGGACTCGGTTGAGCGCGGCGGTTATTGAAAGGTGAAGCGAAGGTTGAGAGGAATCGCTCGCCGCTGAAGCGCAGCGTTCGACGGCTTCCTTATACCCGAGGAAAACACGATGCTTGCAGTCTTGGAATTCTTATTCGCGCCTTTCAGAGATCGCCTCTACAATTCATACTTCAACAAACGAGACAAGAATCGCGAAACGCTAAAACAGATATTCACCACAGCGATATCCCGAATTCAAAAGAGCGGCCAAACTTTCAACACATCGTGGCGGGAAACAGCTATCGCAGCGATGATCATAGACGCGCCGTTGAACAGATTTCCTTTCAATTGCTTCGGGATTCCATTGCGCCGTTGCAGAACGTGCGTAAGTTCAGAAAATCAGCCAAGTCACTCCTGGAACAGATTGAAATCAGAAACGCGGCGGGCGTGCTTAGTGCCGTAGATCGACTGGAACCTAAGCTCAAGATATTTGTGGGGACATGAACCCAGTGTTCTCTTTCATAATTGAACTCGTCAGCAGAATCCTTCTCGTCGGCGTATTTTGGTTTAGCCTGCGCTTTGGCTGGTGGGTTCCTCTGCAGTTTTGTTCTGGCAAATCTGGAATATGATCTCTCTCCGAAGCGGCTATTACTTCGACACAACTTCCACTGATCTTTTTAAAATGCTCGCCGACTTTATCACTTTTGGGATCTATGCTGGCTACGTCGTGTACTCCGTCATCGTTTTCGGTCGTCACATTGGCAGCTGGTATGGCTGGGTCATCGGATTAATCCTCGGTCTGTTATGGCCTACCCGCTGGCACGATGAAGCTGTTCAGGGCAAAATGTAATCATCGCGCCGTCGAACACACGTTGGACCGGGGCGCGGGGAGCGTCTTTCGCAACTTGATTGATTGAATCGAAGGTTGATTGTAAACGCCGCACCCGGTGAATTCGAACGTTCGACAGCGCGAATTTTGCATGGAGGGGTTATGCGACGTGTTCGCTATGCGGTTGCGGTTAGTCTGGACGGGTACATCGCCGGTCCGAAGGGCGAGGCGGACTGGATCATCATGGACCCGGAGATCGATTTCCGCGCGCTGTTCGAGCAGTTCGATACGTTCCTTCTGGGACGCCGGACGTTCGAGATGATGGCACGGGAAGGTAGGGTCGAGACGCCCGGCATGAAGACCTTCGTTTTCTCGCGGACGCTGCGGCAGCAGGACTACTTGGGGGTGACGGTCGTGGCCGAGAAGTCGGAGGAGACAGTGGCTGCCCTCCGCGCGGAGCCGGGCAAGGACATCTGGTTGTTCGGCGGCGGTTCACTGTTTCGTAGCCTCCTTGACGCAGGCTTTGTCGATACGGTTGAGGTCGCTATCATCCCCGTACTTCTCGGCGGAGGGATTTCTCTGCTTGCGCCGCCGGCCAGGCAAAAGAAACTTCACCTAACCGGCCACAAAGTTTACAAGACCGGGATCGTTTCATTGGAGTACACAGTCCAGTGAACCGCTGTCGAACAAATCGTTGCAGGTGAGCGCGGGATAGCGTGCTTCTCAACTAGCTTGGTCCGGCGATGCTTGAATGGTGTTCTCCGCGCCCGGTCAACTGTTTGGCGTCATCTTGTGGAGGTTACAATGAAACGAATACTACCATTGTCATTCCTTTTCTTGTTGCTCACGCCTTTGCTCGCCCAGCAAAAGCAAAGTCCGATGGAACATATCCACGGAGTTGGTCATGTTCATATGGATGTATCGTGTTTGCCATCCCTATCCGCAGACTTCGACTTTGCACTCGCGTTGCTACACAATTTCTGGTACCCACGGGCGCTGGAAGCCTTCAATAAAGTCATTCAAGCTGACCCACAATGCGCGATGGCATATTGGGGTGCGGCTATGACCTACAATCATCCATTCTGGGATGCGCCGGCACTGGAAGATGAATCTGCTGCCTGGGCTCTGGTGCAGAAGGGGATGCAAGCAACCAAAAAAACACCTCGCGAGAAGATGTATCTCGATGCCGTTGCTGCGCTGTACAAAAACGCAGGTGCCGGGTTGAAATCAGAGCGCGATGAGGCGTACAAGGACGCGATGAAAGCAGTCTACGAAAAGTATCCAGACGACGAAACGAAGCTTTTCTATGGGCTTTCGATTCTGGGTACGATCAAAGAAGGCGGCAAGGATCTTGAGAAACAGGTTGCAGCAACCAGGCTCTTTGAAGAAGTATACGCAAAGAATCCGCAGCATCCGGGTGTCTTGCACTACTTGATTCACGGATACGATGATCCAGCACATGCTGCAGATGGTCTCAAGGCAGCCCGAGCCTACGCCAAAACCGCTGCGGCTGTCCCTCACGCGCAACACATGCCCTCGCATATTTTCACTCGGCTGGGGTACTGGGAAGAGTCGGCTGCGACAAACGAGAACGCCTGGCGCATCTCCGAAGAGGATGTGAAGCGCGTTGGAGAATCCGGCGATTACCGAGATTTCCATTCACTAAACTATCTACAGTATGCATACCTTCAGTTGGGCCGTTACCGTGATGCCAAGCGTGTGACCGACATCATCAAGGCGCAATATGACGCGTTACCGAACAAGAAAACTGCGCTGGACACGCCAGAGTTACAAGCAAGGCACGTCCGCGGACGAACGATTTACGCATTACCTGATCGCGTTGCGTATGGTTACTTTGATATGCTGACTCGATACATAGTTGAAGCAGGAGATTGG
>DIYZ01000177.1:0-3478 GCA_002427845.1 Chloracidobacterium sp. UBA6041
GGCGAGGGAACTGAGCATTGCGGCGCGATGTGAGATCGATTTATCCCCGGGCACGCGCAACTCGCCGCGCAAACGATTGATGGGCGATACGGCCACCGCGTCGTCCTGGAAACTCAAACTATTAGTTTGCGGGTGAACCACGCCATTTGTAGTAGAGCTGCAAGAGTCATCAATCACGAGCATCGGTTCCTTTGTTAGAGGGCGGCATAGCCGCATCTTCTAATGATTTGCGCATGTCTTCGCTGAACGATCTCTGTAAAGCCCAACTGCCGAAAATCAATACTCGTGCAACTGCCGGCAGTAGCCATCAAAGTTGCGGCGCATCTCGCCGAGGCTGTCGCCGCCAAGCTTTTCGATCATGGCCCCAGCGACAACCAATGCGATCATCGCTTCGCCGATCACGCCCGCTGCCGGCACCGCTGTGACGTCCGAACGCTCGAAGGCTGCTGCTTCCTCTTCCTTGGTGTCGATGTCCACTGAACGCAGTGCCCGGCGCAGCGTCGAGATTGGTTTTAGAAATCCGCGCACGCGTAACTCGGCGCCGTTCGTTACGCCACCTTCAAGGCCCCCGGCTCGATTAGTGTGCCTGATAAACTCCTGCGCTTGATTGTCGTAGAAAATCTCATCGTGTACTTCCGAGCCTGGCAACCCTGCCGCCTCGACCCCGGCGCCTATGGCCACTGCTTTGACTGCCGGGATTGACATCGCTGCCTGCGCTAATCGGCCGTCGAGCTTGCTGTCCCAGGATGTGTGCGAACCGAGACCGGGCACGAGGCCGCGAGCGACAACCTCAAAGATTCCGCCGAGCGTATCTCCCGCGCGCTTTGTTTCGTCGATCAAATCAACCATGCGTTGCTGTGCCTCAATGTCGGCGCAACGGAGCGGCGCGTCATCAGGAATTGCGTTAATAGCATCCCAATCCAGTGTCAACGGCGTTTCGGGCACGCCGCCGAGCTGTATGACATGGCTTCTGATCTCTACGTCGAAGGCGGTGAGCAACTGCTTTGCGAGTGCGCCGCAGGCAACCCGTGCCGCCGTCTCGCGCGCCGACGCGCGTTCGAGCACGTTGCGCAGATCGCGTGCATCATATTTTTGTCCGGCCGCAAGATCGGCATGGCCGGGACGCGGGCGTTTCAAACGGCGAGACTTTTCTTCCGGCAGGTCGCGCGGTTCGGCCGACATTACATCGGTCCAATTGGCCCAGTCTTTGTTCCTAATCAGCAACGCGATTGGTGAACCGAGCGTCAAACCGTGACGCACTCCACTCAGAATCTCCGCCTGGTCGCGCTCGATCTTCATTCGCCCGCCGCGTCCATAGCCCCACTGCCTCCGTGCTAACTCCCGGTCTATTTCGCCGACGTCAATACGCAGCCCGGCCGGCAACCCTTCAAGGATCGCCACCAGGGCCTGGCCGTGTGATTCGCCCGCCGTTGTAAATCGCAACTTCGACATTTATCTACTCCCCGCCTGATAGCAGCCCAAAACGCGCACTTCCGCTGCGCGCTCACCGAGTTCAGCCAGTGCCTTGATTACTTTTTCATCATTCGTTGAGGCCTGCAAATCAAGGTAAAAATGGTATTCCCATGGCCGGCCTTTGATGGGCCGACTTTCAATTTTTAGCAAATCGATGCCGCGATCGGCGAAGGGTTGCAGGGCACGGTGTAACGCTCCTGACTTGTGCGGTAGTTTCATGACGAGGGAAAGCTTATCCGCTCCGGAGTCTACGCTTGTTGACGAGGTAAGCAGGACAAAGCGCGTGTAGTTTTCGGCGTGATCCTCAAGATTCTCCCGCAACACGGCGCCACCGTAAATCTTTGCCGCGCGGATGCCGGCGATCGCGGCGCGCGTCGGGTCGCCCCGCTCGACTACCTTTGCAACGCTCCCGGCGGTGTCTTCCGTGGCGATCCTCTGAAGCTGCGGATGCGCGGCGAAGAAGCGTTCACACTGCGCCAACGCAACCGGGTGGGATTCGACCGTCTTGATTTCATCGAAAGACGCGCCGGCACAGGCGATGAGATGGTGTCTGATCGGGATGATAACTTCGGCGGAAATGTGCAGCGAACTTTCCAGTAGAAGGTCGTAAGATCGGTGAACCGATCCGGCCAGGCTGTTTTCAACGGGGGCGAGCACGTAGTCGGCCGCGTCCTCGTTGATGGCAACAAAGAGAGACTCGAAGGTTGGGCGTGGCACGAGTTGAATCTCTTCGCCGAGCAGCTTAACGGCTGCCTCCTCGCTGAAGGCGCCGCGCTCTCCCTGAAAAGCTACCCGTGTCTTGACCGATGGCTGACTCATAGGTTGAAGTTCTGTATGTACGCTAGCTGCCTGGCTGCCCACGCTCCATAGCGCAAGCCTCGATACGCCGAGACTCGCGGATTATGCAACCGAAGAGCTCCACGATTGCCTGTTCATCAAGCGGACCCGGATTAGCTTTACGCGCGCGCTCGATTACCTCCTGCTCCCGCGTCGGGTCACAAAGCGCGACGCCCGTGAGCTGCTTCGACTGGCCCACCTTGACGGCAAGGCTGGCGCGCTTGTTGAGCAGGCCAAGTAGCTCGTCATCGATTGCGTCAATTTCCGATCGCCGGTCTTCAATGGTCATCTGCTCTGCTCCTCTTTTAGAATGTTTCCGCTCCCATTCGCCCGTGTCAACCGAGTTACATTACACATTCGGATTAGCCAACGCCCTCGGCGCCATCAATGAAATAAAAAGACCAGCCGCAACTCGGAAGGTTGCGGCTGGCTTCGAAATCTTCTTGCGCGTCTATTTCTCTAGATTACCCGGTGACGCCCACAAGCTTTCCCGCAGCCGCTCTCCCTAAGAAGAAGCGGTACGTAAAAGCGAAATAATAAAAGCGAGTGTGATGCATCTTGTCTAAATCAACGGGCTGATCGTTTTCAACGTGTCACGCGGGGCGACGACGCACTATACGCAGCGCTGCAAAAAACTGTCAAGGTTTTTCGAGAAGAGGTAGTGCTCCGCTAGTGTGACAAGAGGAGGGTCAGAGAATCGCCGCCTGAAAGTTCTCTCGTACACAACATTTGCAAAAAACTCCTCTCAGCCCTCTCCACTATGCTGGTGCAAGACCATTTTAAGGGCCAGAAACAATCTAACAGAGCACTACCCAAAAAGAGGTGGTGTCCTAATTTAGAAGGCAAATAGATGATCTACCCGGAAGGGCGGCGAGGCTGTGTGAAAACTGGGGTACCACCGGCTTCGTCTGTTTACGCCGAAGGCGTTGAATAATTTCAGCCCAGGGTAACACCCTGGGGAAAAGGCACACCAGCCGTTCCTACCCTGAAAGGGTTTAATATGATTTTGGCGATGGGTCTGACTACTCACCCAGGGTGATGAATCTTTTACAGCGTCGTTTACCCCAGGGTGTTACCCTGGGCTGAAATTATTTCAACGCCTTCGGCGTAAGGAATCGAGCTTTCACACGGTCTCTAAGCCTTTCACGATGTGCTTCAGCTGAGCCGC
>DIYZ01000177.1:3792-24788 GCA_002427845.1 Chloracidobacterium sp. UBA6041
GATCGATGCGGCTGAAAACCTCTCCGAGCGTAGCCTCGTCAGCCAGGTAGACCATCCGAAAATAACCTAGGTGAGGATCCACTCCGAATCCGGAACCGTGTACCACCAGCACGCCCGTTTTCTTCAACAGGTCCAGCACGAAGCCTTCATCCGTACGCTCGCCCAACTTTTCCGCTTTGATCATCAAGTAGAAGGCTGCCGCGGGTATCTCGCAGGATAGGCTTTCGTTCTTCCGCACGCGCTCGACGCAGAAGTCGCGTCTGCTCTTAAGCTCGCTTAGAAAAACTCTTTGGAATTCCCGACTCCCCTCCAGCGCGGGCTCGACTGCGTATTGCGCCGGCGTGGGTGAACAGAGCCGTCCGCTCGCGAGGCGACCGATAGCTTCTGTCAGATCACGCATCTGCCTTTCGTGAGTGTAGCGCATCCAACCGACCCGCCAGCCCGGCACCAAGTGAGTTTTCGACAGGCTCTCCAAAGTGATCAGCGGCACGTCCATCTCCTGGGCCAAAACGGAAGCGGATGCTGGCGGCTCTTCAAAACATAGTTCTCGATAAACTTCATCGGCGATCACCAGCAGCTGGTGCCGCGCGGCTACCTCCAGAATTTGTTTGGTCGTTTCATCTGGAATGATAGACCCCGTCGGATTGTTCGGATTAATCAAAACGAGCGCACGCGTTCGTTTCGTGATTAGCGAGTCTATTTCCTCTATGTCGGGTTGCCATTGACCGGCAGAATTCAATGTGTAGTTTCGCGCGATTGCGCCTAGCTTGTTCAAGATAGCGGGATAGATTGGGTAACCCGGAGCGGGCAGCAAAACTTCATCGCCATCATTAACCAGCGCCGTCAGCACCAGGTCGGCTGCTTCCGAGGCGCCGGAAGTTATCAGCACTTGTTCCGGCGTGGTCGGCGATCCCAGGGAAGTCGCATAAGCAGCGACGGCGTTTCTCGCGGCGCGCAAGCCCGCTGAGTGTGCGTAGCCCGTGAAGCTGTCTCTGAGCGCCCGCGCGACGGCTTCGACAATATGAGCAGGTGGCCGGAACCCATAGGCCTGTGGGTCACCGATGTTCAGATAGATAATGCTGCCGCCGGCTCGTTCCTGCGCTTCGGCAGCACTAACAAGATTCCGAATTGCATAATGAAAATTTGCAGTTCTGGTGGATGGAGATATCATTTAGCACTCCGACGATTGCTATCCGCAGATTACGCAGATTACGCAGATTTGGACACAACCTAACAAACAGGCAGTCGGTGTCTACGTCCCAGCAGTTGTTTCCAACTTAATCTGTGTGATCGGCGTAATCTGCGGATAGTCTTAGTTCAAACTATACGCTGCCCAACCCTGCAGGACAGCGAAATTTTATTTATCAGTCGATAAAAACAATTGAGTTGACTGCAGCCGCGACTATTGTTTACCTTTCCGGCATCGTGTCGCACAGATCAAATATCATTAACAACGGAACTCCAGGCTGTCGCTGTATGTGTATGAACATGCGCGCGACATGTCTCCATATGTTGCAGCGTTTCCCCTAAAAAGGCTAAGAACCGTATGAGCTTTAGCTCTCGCGCTTACTTAGCGCGAGAGCTTTTTTTTAGACATACGTGAAGTTGAGCGTCTCAAGCGCTAGCGCGACGCGGTGGACTGGCCATAACGAAATGACGATCGAGATTTCCGAGCCTCAATCGCGTACCTTGCCCGAATACGTACAGGACGAGCTGGCTAACTACGAACAGCAGATCCGCAAGTATCGGGCAGGTGAAGTGGATGAGACGAAGATGCAGAAGCTGCGGCTGCACTTTGGCACTTATGCTCAGCGCCAGGAGGGAGTGCAAATGCAGCGGATCAAGATTCCCGGCGGAGTCTTGAGCGCTGATCAACTGATACGCCTGGCGGATGCGGCAGACCGATTTGGCAGTGGATTCCTACATTTCACCACGCGCGAAGATGCGCAAATTTATTATGTCAAGCTAGAAGAAACTCCTGACCTCTTGCGGTTCCTGGCTGAAGCCGGCATCACCTCGCGCGAAGCGTGCGGCAACACCGTACGCAACATCACGGCGTGCTATCGCGCGGGCACGTCTGCCACCGAAGGCTTCAATGTGCTGCCTTATTCGGAGGCGCTGTTTCGCTATCTCGTGCGCAACAAATACAACCAAAATCTGGGACGGAAATTCAAGATCACGTTTGAAGGTTGCGCAGACGATCATTCGGGTCTGCGAATTCACGATATTGGTTTATGGGCTGTCACCAAAACTCGGAATGGCAAATTGAGGCGCGGCTTCCGAGTTTATCTGGGCGGGGGCCTTGGGGCCGCGCCTCATCTTGCGCATCTCTATACCGACTTTCTTCCGGCAGACGAGTTGTTCAATCTCGCTGCTGCGGCCTTGCGGCTTTTCGACCGTTATGGTGAGCGCAAAGCGCGCATGAAGGCGCGCATGAAATTCCTGGTCGAGTCGCTGGGCTGGGAAGCGTTTCGCACAGCTCTCGACGAAGAGCGGGAACGAGTTGGCCCAGTACCGCTAACCAATTACCTGGAAGAGGCGGAGGAGTTTATTCCTGAAACTGCGGCAGGCTCGCGATACTCGCGGGGCTTGAAGGTGTTGGATCCACGGACCAGCGATCCACAATTTCAGGCATGGGCGCGCGACTCGGTAATTGATCATAAGATCTCGGACTTTCGCGGCGTCCATGTGCGCATCAAGTTGGGCGATCTGACAGCAGAGCGTGCGCGCGGTTTGGCCGAAGTTGTCCGCCAGTTCTCGTCCGGTCAATTGAGGATTTCGATCGAGCAGAACATCTATCTGCCCTGGGTAAGGGAAGAAGAGCTTTCGGACCTTTACGCTGCACTCGCTGAACAATCACTAGCCGAGCGCGGCGTGGGGACGATTACTGATGTAACGACATGTCCAGGGTCTGACACGTGCCGGCTGGGAATTGCGTCGGCCAAGGGACTGGGAAACGAATTGGGCAGCGCGCTCGGTGGCGCTATCGGCAACGCGCTTGGAAACGACGTCACTGGTTCATGGGTCCAACCTGGTTTGAATGGCGAGCTCGTTCGGCCGTTGCGCATAAAGGTGTCCGGCTGCCCCAATGGCTGTGCACAACATTCAATATCCGACATCGGATTCTACGCCGCGGCTCTTTCGCACGAAGACCGCAGCGTGCCGGCCTACTTTGTAACTTTGGGCGGCCAGACATCGCCCGATAGTGCACAGTTTGGTGCACTTCTCGGCAAGTTTCCCGCGAAAAACTGCGTGACGTTGACTGAAACCCTTCTGGGGCTTTACGAAAAGCAGAGACTCCCGGCTGAGAATTTCACCTCTTTCGCTAACCGGATCGGAACCAAACGCTTGATAGAAATATTCGATCCGCTGCGGCAGGTTCCTTCGTTTGAGACAGACCCTTCATTTTACGAAGACTACGGACACGAGCATGAAGGCTTTGCCGTTCGCCGTGGGATAAAGGGCGAATGCGCCGGCTCAACCGTGGCGGAGACCCTGCCCACAATCGAGGCAGCGCGGGAACGGTTGGCCCAGGCGGAGGCATTGATCTACCACAAGGAATATGAAGATGCGGGTCGCGCCGCTTATGAAGCAGCAGCGGCCGCCGCTCGCGTCCCGCTCTACCAGAGACTAGTAGATCCCTTCACTGCGGATGAGGCCCTCTGGGAATTCGAGAACCTGTTTGTCTTATCCGGTGAGACCGGAGGAAGGTGGGAGGGAGTTTCGTCGCTATTTGCAGATTTGATTAGCGATGTTCGACAGACTTCAGTTGGTGGTGAAAACGCGCAAGAAGTCCACGACGGAAACCAGCGACAAACTGAAGTTCGTCGGACAACTGAAGTCTATCGGACAGCTGAAGAGGCGGCACGAAAGATTCTCGACGAAGCCCGGAGCTTCGTAAGCTACTGCGCCGTACCGATAGGCCAGGAATCAGGGGTAGCCGCATGAAAGACGAAGTTCAGCGTGGTGTCCTGGTTGTCGGTCACGGCAGCCGTCGCGCGGCAGCAAACGTAGATGTGCGGGAGGCGGCGGTGCGTATCGGCGAACGTGGCGGCTTTGTGCTGGTCGAACCTGCCTTTCTCGAGATTGAACATCCGAACATTGCCGAAGGGTTCGCGCGGTTGGTCCAACGAGGAGCACGCGACATTACGGTGCACCCATATTTTCTCTCGCCCGGGAGACACACACGCGGCGATATACCTGTGGAAGTTTCCGAAGCCGCCAGCCGCCATCCCGGCATCAACTGTCGAATCACCGAGCCGCTGTCAGCGCATCCTTTGGTGATTGAAGCATCTGTCGAACGCATATTTGAAAGCATTCATCTTGAGACGTATGACAACGCACCAGGTGCTTTGCATCTAAGCCAGGTACGCTACCGGGCAGAACGCGGAACAGTCTATCTCGTCGGCGCAGGGCCTGGTGATCCGGGACTGCTGACGTTGAAAGCGCTGGCTCTTCTCGAGTCATGCGACACGCTCGTTTACGACTATCTTGTCAACCCGGAACTGCTCAGTCACGTTAACGCGTCCGCCGAGCGGATTTACGTTGGCAAAGTCGGGGGCGGACGGCATACGCCACAGCGGCAGATCAATCATTTACTCGTCCAACACGCCCGAGCAGGAAAGCGAGTCGTACGGCTAAAGGGGGGCGATCCGTTTCTATTTGGACGCGGCGGCGAGGAGGCTGAAGCGCTCGTCGATGCAGGCATACCGTTTGAAGTCGTCCCCGGGATCAGCTCGGCGCTGGCCGTTCCGGCCTACGCCGGCATCCCGTTGACGCATCGCGGTATGTCTTCCTCGGTAGCTGTGATCACGGGCGCTCGCGGCGGCGATGGGGCGTATGAGTCTGGGGCCGTGACGCATCTTGCATCAGCAGACACCGTCGTTGTGTTGATGGGCGTGGCCCATCTGCGGGAGATTGCGAAAGAGCTTGTGAATTCCGGGCGTTCGGCGGAAACGCCCGCGGCCGTCATTCGCTGGGGCACTTACAACGGCCAACAAACCGTGAAGGGCACACTCGGCACGATTGCTGAGGAAGCGGAATGCGCTGGTATGCGCGCTCCCGCAGTCATCATCATTGGTGAGGTTGTTCGGTTGCGTGAACGCCTTAACTGGTTTGAGCAGAATCTCAGTGTTGTCGGCGAAGAAGAGTTGGAGGCTACGATGGCGGTGGCTTGTTGAAAAGCTCGGTGCGACATAGAAAACGCTTGATGGTTATTGAGGGAGATTTGCATGTCTTTGGCTGCGCTGTCGATTAGCGAGGAAACCACAGATAAAGATTGGAAAGTTATCTCCAATGAGTTCGAGGCGGCCTCGCCGGAAGCCGTACTTCGTTGGGCCATCGAGGAGTTTGCCCCGGATGTCGCCCTTGCTACTGGTTTCGGCGCCGAAGGCTGTGTGCTTGTATCGATGTTGTCGGCTATCAGGCCTATCAGTCAGGGCACGCGTATTTTTTATCTTGATACAGATCTGCTCTTCCCGGAGACCTACGCTTTGCGGGATCAACTCGAAGCGCGCTACGGCGTTCACTTCGAGCGGCGTGCAACCAGCCTCTCGGTTAGCGATCAAGCTGCTCAATATGGGGAGCGGTTGTGGGAGCGTGAACCCGATCTTTGCTGCCGTCTTCGCAAAGTCGAACCGCTAAGGGAAATGTTGCAGGGGATGCGCGCCTGGGTTACAGCCATTCGCCGTGATCAGTCGGCCGCGCGCGCGGGCACGGACCTTGTCGAGCGGGATGAGAAATTTGGTCTCGTCAAGATTAATCCGCTTGCCGCATGGTCTGCGCGTGATGTCTGGAACTACATCGCAAAGCACGACGTGCCCTATAACACGCTTCACGACCAGGGCTATCCGTCCATCGGTTGCGTGCCCTGTACGACGCCTGTGCAAATCGGTGAGATGCCACGCGCTGGGCGTTGGCGTGGCACGGGTAAGAGCGAATGCGGAATTCATGAAGGAGGGAAATGGTGATTAGTAAGTTTTGGAGTGCGGCGACCTGTCGCCGCTTTGGCCCGTGGCGGCTTGACGCCACGTTACGTCCGAAATGCAACCAACATGGCCGCGACAGGTCGCGACCGACCAAAGCGCTGACAGGTCAGCGCACTCCAAAGAGGACCAAAGCAATATGAAACTTATCCGCCCCCACGGGGGCACGCTGGTTAACAGGGAAGTGACAGGGGCTGAACGTGAACGGCTGATTGAATCCGCTGCGGACATGCCCGCGCTTCGTCTGGGCGCGCGGGAGATTTCCGATCTGGAGATGATTGCCACTGGGGCCTATTCGCCCCTCGAAGGGTTTCTAGATCGATCCGACTACAGTGCGGTCTGTTCCAATATGCGACTGGCAAACGGCGTAGCATGGTCTATCCCGGTAACGCTTCCACTCGCAGATGAACAAGCCGGCGCCATTCGCCAGTTTGAGGACGTGGCGCTGTATCAGGACGACCAGCTTCTCGGCATACTTCATCTCGCAGACAAGTATCGTTACGACAAAGCGCGAGAAGCGGAACTCATATATCGCACGACAGACCAGGCACACCCTGGCGTCAGTACGCTCTACGACCAGGGCGACTGGCTGCTGGGAGGAAAGATTAGCCTGGTCAACCGTTCGATTAATCCTGCCTTCCCGAAATATCGGCTGGATCCGTCAGAGTCACGCGCTCTTTTCCTGGAGCGCGGCTGGCGACGCGTAGTTGGTTTTCAGACGCGCAATCCCGTTCATCGCGCCCACGAATACATTCAAAAGTGCGCTTTGGAAATCGCCGATGGACTTCTTTTGCATCCGCTTGTCGGTGAAACGAAAGCCGACGATGTCCCTGCAGATGTGCGCATGCAGTCGTATGAAGCCATACTTGCCGGATACTATCCTGCCTCGCGAACGATCCTTTCGATTATGCCTGCCGCAATGCGCTACGCCGGCCCGCGCGAAGCGGTCTTTCATGCGCTGATTCGCAAGAACTACGGCTGCTCGCATTTCATCGTTGGCCGCGATCATGCCGGCGTGGGTAACTACTACGGAACTTATGACGCGCAGCACATCTTCGATCAATTCGAACCGGAAGAGTTGGGTATCACTCCACTGTTTTTCGACCACACTTTCTATTGCCGCACGTGTGCCGCAATGGCCTCGAGCAAGACGTGTCCGCATGAAACGTCGGCCCATGTGACCTTGTCAGGCACAAAAGTCCGCGAGTTGTTAAGCGCGGGACAATTGCCCCCGGTCGAGTTTTCACGACCTGAGGTTGCTCAGGTGCTTATAGATGCGCAGCGAGCCATCTCATGAGTTCGACTATTTGGAGTGCGGCGACTCGACCACCCCAGCGCGGCTGCCGCGCCGGGGACCCCGGCTGTCGCCGCTTTGGTCCGTGGCGGCTTGACGCCACGTTACGTCCGAAATGCAACCAACTTGGCCGCGACAGGTCGCGACCGACCAAAGCGCTGACAGGTCAGCGCACTCCAAAGAGGTGCTCGTCAGTTTATGAAGAATAGAAAAGGTTTCACGTTGTGGTTGACTGGCTTGTCCGGAGCGGGCAAGACGACGTTGGCTGCGCTCCTGGCAACGGAACTACGCGCTCGTGGTGTCAATGTAGAGGTTTTGGACGGAGACGAGTTTCGCACCAATCTATCAAAAGGTTTGGGTTTTTCTAAAGAAGACCGCGACACCAACATCCGGCGCATCGGCTATGTTTGCCGACTGCTCTCACGCAACGGTGTCGGCACTGTATCGGCCGCTATCTCCCCCTATCGCTCGGTGCGAGATGAAGTGCGGCGCGCAATTGAACGGGAGGATGTTGAATTCATCGAAGTCTTCGTCAAATGCCCGATTGCGGTACTTGCTGAACGCGATGTGAAAGGGCTATACAAGGAAGCGCTCGCAGGCAGGCTCAAGGGATTCACCGGAGTCTCCGATCCATATGAGGAGCCCCTCGCTCCAGACGTCATCGTCGAGACCGACCGAGAGACCGTGGAGTCGAGTAGTAGCATCATCATTCGCGAGCTTGAGCAAAGGGGGTTGATACCGGAGGTAGACTTAAGCAGGCCGAGGATTGTGTCTTCCGGTTTTTCCCGGCGCTGGAGGTCAGCGGCGAAGAGTTCGCGCAGAGTTACAGCTGCCGGTGGCGGCAGCAGCCTAACAATTCTCAAGAGACTATTTCTTAATAAACCAATAAGGAAAAGGTGATGGCAAACGAACACGACAATCCAAAACTTCATTTCAACACGCTCGCGATTCACGGCGGTCAGACACCCGATCCGACCACTAACGCGCGGGCCGTACCCATTTACCAGACCACTTCCTACGTTTTTAACGATACTGATCACGCCGCTCGCCTCTTCGCGCTGCAGGAGTTTGGGAACATCTACACGCGAATCATGAACCCGACTACCGATGTCTTTGAAAAGCGAATCGCGGCACTTGAGAGCGGTGCAGCGGCGCTGGGTATGGCGTCGGGTCAGGCTGCGGAGACACTCACCGTACTTACTTTGGCAAAGGCAGGAGACGAGATCCTCTCGACCACGTCGCTTTACGGGGGCACGTACAATCTTTTCCATTACACCTTGCCGAGACTCGGCATCACTGTGCGTTTCGTTGATGCGGCGGACTACGATGGTTTACGCGCCGCCATCAATGACAAGACAAAGGCCGTTTACTCGGAAACCGTTGGCAATCCCAAGCTCGACGTACTCGACATCGAGCGCCTGGCTGAAATTGCACACGAGCAAGGATTGCCCCTCATCATCGACAACACAACTCCTTCGCCGGCATTGTGCCGGCCTATCGAGTGGGGTGCTGACATCACCGTTAACTCGGCGACCAAGTTCATCGGCGGGCATGGTACCTCGATCGGCGGCGTGATTGTTGACTCCGGCAAGTTTGATTGGAAAGCATCTGGACGCTTCCCCGACTTCACCGATCCCGATCCGTCTTATCACGGTGTTTCCTACACAGAGGCTTTTGGGCCGCTGGCGTTTATCATCAAAGCACGGGTGCAAGTGTTGCGCGACACAGGCGGATGCCTATCGCCATTCAACTCGTTCCTGTTATTACAGGGTGCGGAGACGTTGCACCTGCGCATGCAGCGTCACTCGGAAAACGCTCTCAAGGTGGCCCAGTTCCTGGAAAAACATGAGGAAGTGGAATGGGTGAATTATCCCGGTCTGGAATCCAGTCCTTACTACGCGCTCGCTCAAAAGTATTTACCTGACGGCGCAGGCGCGCTAATCACGTTTGGCATACGGGGAGGCACCGAGGCAGCGAAGAGCTTTATCAATTCACTGCAGGTCTTTAGCCTCCTCGCTAACATTGGCGACGCGAAATCGCTGGTCATTCACCCAGCCTCGACCACACACCAGCAGCTTACAGAAGCGGAGCAGCGGGCCACTGGCACAACGCCTGAACTGATTCGCCTGTCGGTCGGCATAGAAGACGTGCGCGACATAATTGCAGATGTCGATCAGGCGCTGACAAAGAGTGGGCGCGCCTTGGCTGAGCCGCAAGAAAGCAAAAAAGTCGTGGGAGCAGGCATTGCATAAAGATGAGCGCTGCGTTAGAGCCTACAGTTGAAGCTGATTGTACTTTCGGGACAGATGAACCGTTCAGGCTCAACTCTGGCGATAGGTTGCAGTCTGTCACGCTCCGTTATGCGCTTTACGGAGAACTAAACGAAACGCGTGACAATGCGCTGCTTGTTTGTCATGCATTATCTGGTTCGGCGAGGGTGGCGGACTGGTGGCCGCAGTTGATTGGTCCCGGCCAACCCTTCGACACGAACCGCTACTGTGTTATCGGCGTAAACACTATCGGGTCGTGTTACGGCTCGACTGGGCCACTTTCTGAGAATCCCCAAAAACCTCACGAACCTTACGGCAGCAACTTTCCCCTCGTCACAATCAACGACATCGTAAGAACACAAGCGCTGCTGCTGGACCATCTGGGCGTCGAGCGGCTTACAGCTGTCATCGGGGGCTCAATTGGAGGAATGCAGGCTTTGAGTTGGGCCGTGGATTTCCCGGAGCGAGTAGAGCGGTGCATTGCCATTGGTGCTGCGCCCCTCTCGGCGATGGGGTTGGCCCTCAATCATCTGCAACGGCAGGCAATTCTCAACGACCCGGCGTGGCGAGAAGGTCATTACGCACTGGACCAACAGCCGGTTGCGGGGTTAGCTCTGGCGCGTGGGATCGCGCTTTGTAGTTACAAATCGGCAGAACTCTTTTCGGAGCGTTTTGCGCGGCGGCCTAACCGTAGCGGCGAGGATCCGCAGAGTTCACTGACCGCGCGTTACGACATTGCGGGCTATCTGGATTATCAGGGCGCGATCTTTACGCCGCGTTTCGACGCGAACTCCTACCTGGTGCTCTCGAAGGCGATGGATACCTTTGATCTCGCTCATGGTGATAGATCCGAGGCTTCGCTTGAGGCAGCCTTGCGTCGGATTCGCGCGCGGCTATTGCTGGTTGGTATCTCTTCAGACTGGCTCTTTCCGGCGAGCGACGTGCGTGCGCTTGCCTGGGCCGCAAGGGCGGCCGGAGTTAAAGCAAACTACGCTGAGCTTATTTCGTCACATGGCCACGACGGATTTCTTGCGGAGGCAGCGCAGCTGGCACCCATCCTCAAAGCGCATCTTGAGGAAGAGCAGCCGGCTTTCGCGGGGACGGGCCGCCGATAACGGAACGCGATTAAGCGGGGTCAAAACGATCCACGAAGTACACGAAAGTTCACGAAGAAGGTTAGGAGGCTCTGAATAAGTTAATGGGGGCTTACTTTTCAAAACCCGCGCTTCGCGGGCTCAATGCAAATTCTTTACCAACTTGTTCGGCGTTTCCGTTAGTGTTGCTTAGTGTGATTTAGTGGTTCGTTTACTTATTTCTTAAATTAAGACACTGCCGAAGTGCGCGGGACGCTTAGTTTTTCGCGAGCTTTCGTTATTCTTTGTGCGCTGCTGGCGTCCTGGCGGTCCATGCGATTGAGGAAACCAGTTCTTCGGAGACTGTTTGATTTCTATGACAAAAGTAAAACGCATCGGGGTGCTAACCGGAGGCGGCGACGCGCCTGGGCTCAATCCCGCAATCAAAGGTTTGGTTTATCGGGCTTCCGAGCGCGGGATCGAAACAGACGGCCTCAGCGACGGTTGGCTAAGTTTGCTTAACCCTCCGTTCGATGTCGTACCGCTTGAGCGCGCAAAGGTGCGCCGTTGGGACCGCGACGGCGGCACTAACCTCGGTTCGTCGCGCACCAACCCCTTCCAGACACCTAACGAGTCGGGAGAGCGAATCGACAAGTCGTCGGAAGTGATCGCTAATATCGAGAAGCTGGGTCTGGATGCCGTCGTGGCTTGCGGTGGTGAGGATACCCTTGGCGTTGCCGCACGTCTCTCAGAAAAGGGCGTGCCCATTATCGGCGTTCCCAAGACGATCGATAAAGATCTGGCAGGAACTGATTACACACTCGGCTTTGACTCAGCCTTGAGAAACGTAACGGAAGTCATCGAGCGCTCGCGCACCCCCGCCGGTTCGCACGGCTGGGTCCAGGTGATCGAAGTCATGGGACGCCACTCCGGCCACCTGGCTCTTTGGTCAGGGGTTGCGGGTCAGGCAGACATTATCCTGATTCCTGAACACCCATTTCGCTACGAGAAGGTCTACCGCCACTTGAGAGATCATCTTGGAGATTCAACGTCGCATCCCCGCGATCCGCAGCACCCGCGTTACTCGGTGGTCGTCGTCGCCGAGGGTGCTTGTGCGGAAGATGGCGAGTTGATCATCACAGACGACCGCCATGACGCTTTCGGCCACGCGCGGCTAGGAGGCATCGCTGAAGTCCTGGCGCGGAGAATCATGAGTGATACGCCCTACGATGCGCGTTCGGTAATTGTTGGCCACCCGCAACGTGGCGGTCCGCCTTCGCCCGTGGACCGTATTATGGGGGTGATGTTCGGCGCGCGTGCGGCGGACGCCGTCGCCGAAGGTGATTTCGGCAAGATGGTGTCGTCGCGGGGAATCGCCCCGGCATGCGATCTTTCGCTAGTCGATATTTCGATGGTGCTTGGGAAGATTGACACGGTGGACGTAGCGCGACTCTACGACACCGATCGCTACCATCTGAAAGGCCTCGGGATGTGAACAGGAAGTGAATAATGATGGAAAGTGTTGGAGACAAAACTGCCCTGCCTTCGTCGCTATTGCGTGGCCGGGTAGCGATTGTGACCGGGGGTGCACGCGGCATCGGACGCGCGACTGTGCTTCGGCTGGCTGAGGCGGGAGCCGATGTGGTCATCAATTACGCGCGAAACGAAGAGGCGGCGGAAGGAGTCGCGCGTCTGGCTCGCGAGTTTGGTGTGCAAGCGTTGCCATTGCGCGCCGATGTTTCTGACGTTGATCAGGCCGCCTCTCTGGTTGAAAGTACAGTCGAACAATTCGGCAAGGTTGATCTGCTCGTGGCAAACGCCGGCATCTGGGAAGGCGCGCCAGTTGAAGAGTTGTCCGAAGAGGTCTGGGATCGGGTCATCGACGCCAACCTCAAAGGGACATGGGCAGCCTGTCGCGCCGTTGTACCTTTCATGAAACGGCAGGGACGTGGTGGGATTGTGATTGTTAGCTCTACTGCCGGCCAGCGAGGCGAGGCAGGCTACTCGAATTACGCTGCCTCAAAGGGAGGCCAGATCAGTTTCACCAAGGCGCTGGCGGCTGAACTCGCCCCCGGCATCCGGGTCAACAGCGTTGCTCCGGGGTGGGTTGATACAGACTTGAATAATGGAGTGTTTGGCAACAGCGAGTTCAAACAGAAGATCACCGCAGCAATACCACTCGGTCGCGTAGCGACAGCGGATGACGTAGCCCTCTCGATCGTCTTCCTGGCATCGGACTGGTCCCGGCACATCACCGGCGAAATACTCAATATCAACGGCGGTGCGGTGCTCTGTGGATAGTTGGCAGCGGCGAACTCTTTCGGCTTCCTGTAAAGTGGAGAGCTGCTTGCGCTGAACTTTCGCGACCTTTTTTCTCTGTGCAGTCTCGTGTCCTCTGCGTCTCTGTGGTGAACGCCTGTTTCAAAATAACTCACCAGAGAGACACAGGGCAGCCTAGCCGCACCCAAACGCTTCGGCTCCGGAGGAGCCGAATGTTTATAGATACGGAACGTCACCCAAAGACAAGAGCTCCAGCGGAGCGAAATGTTGTAAGCGAGTATTCGCCTCAGCAACATTCCGCTCCTCCGGAGCTGCAAAAACTCTATGGATTCCGCTGACTATAAACATTTCGTCCCTCCGGGACTGGTGGTTATGGTTAGAAACTTTGTTAGAAAAACAAGAACCGTCGGACTTGTTACGCAGAGAACGCAGAGGAGGCACAAAGTGTCCTGGACGCTTCCCATCAACCAGTATTTCTTAAACCCGCGGCAATGCCGTTAATCGTCGCGGCGAGCGCGTAGTTCAAATCTTCGCTTTCCTCACCGGCTTGCTTGCGGCGCAGCAAAGCAAACTGAATTAGGCTCAACGGATCAACGTATGGATTTCGCAGTCGAATCGAGCGTGCGAGCACCGGGTTTCCACTCAGCAGCTCTTTCTGTCCTGTCAACCGCAAGATCATCCGACGTGTGCGCTCAAACTCCTCCACCATCATTCCAAATACTCGCTCGCGCACGCCTTCGTCGTTGACCAGAGCCGCGTAGCGATGCGCGATTGTAAGATCGGCCTTCGCCATTCCGATTTCAACATTGCCGATCAGATCGGAAAAAAAGGCAAACCTCTTGGCCATTATTTGCAGCAGTCGCTCTCTTTCGGCATCTGTACCCGCGAACTGTTCCAGCGCATAGCCCACGCCAAACCATCCCGGCAGCACATGGCGGCTTTGCATCCAGCCAAAGACCCAGGGGATGGCGCGCAAGTCCGCCAGGTCTCGCGTCTCGCTTCGCCGCGCCGGACGAGAACCGATCCGCGCGTGTTCCAGTTCCTGCACCGGCGTTGCTTCCTCGAAGTAAGTCAGAACGTCTGGGTTGTCGACGATGCGCTCGCGATAGAAAGCAAAAGCGTTCTCGGACATTTCTTCCATGGCGGCTTCCCACTTCTCTTCTTCGCCTGCTTCGCCTTCTTCATTGCCTTGCGCATGCACCCCACGCGGGCTGCCCGCGTGGGGACCCCGCGCACTGCCTGGTCGTGCTAGCGCCTCCAGAGAGGCCGCCACCATTAACTCCAGATTGCGTTCGGCTAATGCAGCGTCTGAGTATTTCCAGTAAAGAACCTCGCCTTGCTCGGTGATCTTCAGCGAGCCGCTAAACGCGTTTCTGGGCTGCGCCACAATCGCGCGGTGCGTTGGGCCACCCCCGCGTCCCACCGTACCGCCGCGCCCGTGAAAAAGTCTGAGCTTGACTCCGCATTCGGCGGCGACAGCGTGCAAGGCGCGGTGCGCTTTATAAATCTCCCAGGCGCTGGTAAGCATCCCGCCATCTTTGTTGGAGTCGGAGTAACCGAGCATCACCTCCTGCTGGCGGTCCCACGAATCAAGCAGTGGCGCATAGTCAGCCGAAGTCCAGAGTTTGCGGCAGATCCCGGGACAGTTGCGCAAATCCTCGATTGACTCGAACAGCGGCACTGGCATCAGTCCGGGGTCCCGGCCAGCTTGCACCCCACGCGGTCTAGCACCCCCCGCGCTGCCCGCGTGGGAACCCGGCCCTCCGCTATCCACTGATGCTTCCACTCGCACGCCGCAAAGCCGGGCCAGCCAAATAAGCGCGAGAACATCTTCCACTTTGCTTACGCCGCTGATCACGTAGCTGCGAATCGCTTGCGGCGGAAACTCGCGCTTTAGATCGGCGACAGTGCGCAGGCTTTCCAGGAGGCTACGCGTTTCATCTGAAGTCGAAGCAGGCAAAGTGATCCGATCGGTTCCACCGGCTCTTTCGCCGCGCGATAATTCAATAATTGCGCGGGCATGCACGCGCGCGTGCTGCCTGATGTCGAGTGAGTACAAGTGAAATCCGAAAGTGCTGACTTGTCTCATGAGCGGATCGACCAGCAATTGTGCGATGCGCTCGCCGCCGTTTGCGGCCAGGCTCTGCCGCAGCAGTTTCAAATCATTAGCGAAATCCTTCGCGTCCGGGTAGGTATTGGCAGACGCGGGTTGATCGCGCGTGATGCGAAGACGTTCGAGGACATAATCCAGGAAGCTGCGATAGATCTCCTCCGCGGCTCGCGTCTTGTTTGCGGCTGCGACCCACGGCATGCGCTGCGCATATTGCTTCACTCCATCTCTCAAGGCCGGCGTGACCTGTGTCTGCCGCTCCGAAGGACTGAGTCGATCCATGAGCTCGCCCGACCGGGCAAGGTAATGATCGAGTATTACTTGCCGCGCCAGATGCAGTGCATCGCGTGTGCTGGCTGCTGTGACGAAAGGGTTGCCGTCGCGGTCGCCGCCAATCCACGAACCGAACTGCAGGAAGTTGGGTAACTCATTGGCGATTAGTTCGCATTCATATACCTCTCGCAGGGCGTTCGCGAATTCCTCGTAGAGTGCGGGCAGCATGTCGATCAAACAACCGGAGAAGTAATCCAGCCCCATCTTGATCTCATCCCGCACGGTCGGCGGCCGGCGACGAACTTCGTCCGTCTGCCAGAGCGCGGTAATCTCGGCAGTAATAGCGGCTTCGCGCTTCATCGCTTCCGCATCCGTCAGCGGCAAACGATCAAGCAATTCCAAATTGGCGGCAATCCGCTGTCGCTTAAACAACACCGTGCGGCGTGCAACCTCGGTCGGATGGGCAGTAAAGACTGGAATAACCTCGATTTGCCGGAGCCATTCGAGGGCGGTCTGTAGATCAATTCCCGACTGGCGCAGGCGGCGCAAAGTGCCGCGGATGGAACCTGGCTGTGGCGGGCGTTCGGGCGAGAGTTGGGACGTCCGGCGACGGCGTTTGCGATGATTGGTTTCTGCGAGATTTGTCAGTTCAAAGTAAATGGCAAAGGCTTTCGTCATGCGATAGGCCTCGACCAGTTCCATGTCTCTGACTATCAGCGCGACACGTTCCATCAACTCATGCTCGCGCGCACCCTTTCGGTCTTGAAGTGTGTCATGCTCCAACTCACGGTATTCGATGGCGAGCTGTCGAATTTCTTCGACCGCATGGAATAGCGGCTCCCCAGCTTGCTCTTTCAATACTTCACCCAGCAAACGACCCAGAGAGCGCACGTCGCGACGCAGTGGCGCCTCCTTCACATGAGGCTCGTCACTTGTCAGTTCGACGAGCCGGGTAGCCTGATCTTGCGCGCCCCACAAAGGTTTTGTCTTAGACGCAGGCGCGCTGTTGTTCATTTGTAGATCACCCAAAGAATGAGGGTTTTCGCGGCAGATAACCCGGAGGGTTAAGACGAAAGTAGCCGGTGGTCGCAGCGTAGCGTAGACCACCGGAAGCCAGTTGGTAGTTCGACGGCACCCCGGAGGGGTGCCACGGCTTTTCTAGCACCCTTTCAGGGTGCGAACTTGGTTTCCTTGCCTACCGGTGGTCTGCGCTATGCTGCGACCACCGGCTACTATCTGGCAGCCTTTCAGGCTGACTTCAGTAGTTAAGCGAAACACTGGCGAGGCCGCACGTGGTGCGCGGCTACGTATTGAAGCGGTCGCAGTCGATCCTGTACTTCTTAACTTTATAGCCGATGATTCTTTCGGTGGTGTCAAGCAGCTTTGCCGCCCTCTTACGACTACCGCGCGTTGTTTTCAATGCGTCCATAATGATGTCGCGCTCAAAGGCCTCAACCGTCGATTCGAGCGAGAGGCGCGTCACGGTGCCCGACCCTTCTGCGGTTTGCAGCGTTGGAGGCAAGTGATGGCCGTGGATGACATTGGTCTCACACACCAGCACTGCTCGCTCGATGATGTTTTCGAGTTCACGTACATTGCCCGGCCAGTGATAGCTGGCCAGCATATCTATAGCTGGAGTGGAAATCCGCCTGATGCTCTTGCCATGCTCGCGCGCATACTTCTCGAGAAAATGATCCGCGAGCAGAAGCACATCTGACTTGCGTTCACGTAACGGAGGCATGAAGATCGCGAAGACATTGAGGCGATAATAGAGGTCATCGCGGAATTGTCCATTGGCAATGGCCTGCTCCATGTCCTTGTTGGTTGCGGCTACAAGCCGCACGTTGGCCTTTATCGTTTCCGTGCCGCCAAGCCGTTCAAACTCTCTTTCCTGGAGGACGCGCAGCAGCTTGATCTGCGTCGAGACATTCAGGTCCCCAACTTCATCAAGAAAGAGCGTGCCGCCTTCGGCCAGTTCGAAGCGGCCCTTCTTGCGTAACTGAGCGCCGGTGAAGGCGCCCTTCTCGTAACCAAACAATTCGGATTCGATCAGAGTCTCAGGCAGCGCCGCGCAACTGACTTTGATGAAGGGCTTGGCCGAGCGTAAAGAGTTGTAGTGAATTGCGTGCGCGATCAACTCCTTGCCCGTCCCCGATTCGCCGCGCAGCAGCACCGTGGTGTTCGTGCGTGCAACCTGCGTCACCTGCTCATAGACCTGACGCAGGGGACCTGAGTTCCCGATAATGTGACTGAAATCATAGCGTTCGCGCAGTTCCTGCTTGAGATGGGTATTCTCATCGAGCAGTCGCTGTTTGTCTGCTTCGAGCAGATGCCCGACTTTAATCGCCTGCGCAATCATCGTCGCAATGATCGCGAGGAAATTGGTGGCGCGTTCGTAGTCGCGGTCCGCCTTGTACTTTAGATCCACGCTGAGCACGCCGACCGGTCTTCGGTTGACGAGGACGGGGACACAGATAAAACTGAGCTCCTGAGTTTTCAGAGTCTTTTTGCGCGCCCCCAAACGATCCAGAAACAAAGGCTCGCGACTAATTTGAGGAACGACCACTGGTTTGCCAGTCTGGGCAACGCGGCCCGTAATCCCTTCACCAATTTGATATTTGACCCGGCGGGCTCCGTCTTCGTCCAAACCGTGAGACGCGACAATGCGCAATTCATTCGTGTCTTCAGCAAGCAACATCACTGCGCCACGAATCATGCCGTGATGGCGGTCGAGTGTTGCCAGGACCCGAGAAAGCGCCTCTTTGAGTTCGAAGGTGCCGGCTAACATTTGTCCCGTTTCGAGAAATGTCGCCAGCTTTCTCGCTTCAGCTTGCTGAGGTGTCATCTTCTTCGCAACAGAAATGGGCGCTAGCGCTGCCATCGCGCCCCCTTCATAACTGGAATGGCCTGATTGAGAAATTGTTGTATTACCGTCCTTCCAAATACACAAGCTTTGGCGATGCTTGCGGTTTGCTCTACTTTAGTAATCAGACTTAATCAGACGTTAGATGTCAGATGCTGGATGTTAGACAATGGCGTCAACTGACAACTGTCATCTAACATCTGATTCTGCCTTCAAACTGCGTGATAGGCATGCCGCTCGTTAGCGATATCCGAAAATGCCTCGACGACACGCGAACCCATTTCAGAGGTTTGCAAGACGAGCTTACCGGTTCCGCGATCGAGATCGGGTGTGCGGTAACCTGCGTTGAGCACTGCGCGGATGGCCGCCTCTACCTCTTTTGATTCTTGCTCAAGATTAGCCGAATGGCGTAGCAGCAACGCTGCCGAGGCAATGGCGCCGAGCGGATTCGCCAACCCTCGGCCGGCGATGTCTGGCGCTGAGCCGTGCACCGGCTCATACAGTCCGACCGCGCCCCCTATGCTGGCCGAGGCGAGCATGCCTAGCGAGCCCGTGATCACAGCTGCTTCATCTGAAAGAATGTCGCCGAAAAGATTCTCCGTCAGCATTACATCAAACCTTCGCGGATTCATGATCAAATGCATCGCGCAGGCGTCGATGTAAAGATGCTCCAGCGTCACGCTCGGATATTCCTTAGCCACCGCTGTGACGACTTTGCGCCACAGTTGCGAGGTTTCAAGAACGTTGGCCTTATCAATCGAAGTTACTTTCTGCCGGCGCGCTAGCGCAGCCTTGAATGCCACGTGGGCAATGCGCTCGATTTCGCTGACCGAATAGCGCATGGTGTTGAAAGCGCTGGCGGTCCCTGCTTCAGAGAGCAAGCCGCGCGGTTGCCCAAAATAAAGGCCACCAAGAAGTTCACGTACAATCAGAATGTCTGCGTCACGAGCAATGTCGGGCCGTAGAGGTGAGCATTCGCTGATTGCCTCATAGGAGACAACGGGGCGCAAATTCGCGTAAGCGCCGAGCGCGTTGCGCAGCGCGAGCAGTCCCGCTTCCGGTCGCGCTGCGGCGGCGAGTTTGTCATGCTCGGGTGCGCCGACCGCCCCGAGCAACACTGCATTACTCGAAAGACAAGCGTCCAGGGTTGAAGCGGGAAGGGGCGCACCTTCTTGTTTGATCGCCACGCCGCCCACGGGCCATTCTTCAAACTCAAACGTGTGACCGTGCTGATCAGCCACTGCATCCAGCACACGAACCGCCTGGGCCGTTACCTCAGGACCGATCCCATCGCCAGCTAAAACTGCGATTTTTAGTTTCATTACTTGCGGATTAGATCTTAATTAACTCCTCTTTGGAGTGCGCCGCCTCTTTTTCTCCGAGATTGATCGAACAGCCCGGCAACTGTTCAAGTCCCGTAGCGTTGTCTTGAAAACTGTAATGCTATAGGGATTTGAACCAGTAGACCCTCAAAACGGATCATCCTAGAAACAATATCAGGCCTAAGTCAAAACTATTATTTTTATAATAAGATAAATCCGGCAGACCTGTCTGATAAATTCTCTTTGGAGTGCGGCGACCTGTCGCCGCTTTGGTCTTCGGCGGCTTGACGCCGAACACCGTCGCAAGATTCAAGCGAATGATGGTGGCGACTGGTCGCCACCGGCCAAAGCGGTGACAGGTCGCCGCACTCCAAAGAGTTGCGCTTCGGACGGCTAGAGCAGCTTACTTGCGCCTGGATGGCGGATTCGTTGATGCGGTCTTAGTCGGGCTTCGACCGGACTGTGCCGGAGATTGTCGTGGAGGTATAGCCCTGGCTCGTTGGCGCAGCACTTCAAGGAATGCAGCAGAGGCGTGCGAAAGGGTGATGTTGCGGCGGTGTGTGACCCAGAGCGTTCGGAAGTAGCTCAACTCGGGAACGGGAACGGTCGCGAGCGTACCGCGCTCCAGCTCTTCGGCTACACACATTCGCGGGACAAACGCGAGGCCTATCTTAAGTTGAACGAAGCGCTTGATGGTTTCCACGGTCGCCAGCTCGAGCGTGATATTTAGCGGTGTATGGTGTTGCTCAAAGGCTTCCACAACTTTGTGCCTGGAGGCCGTTTTAACGTTATGCGCTACAAAGGATTGCTCGCCGAGTTCTTCAATCTTCAGCGACTCGCGTTTTGCGAGCGGGTCGTCAGGGCTCATGATCAGCACGAGTTCGTCTTGCAGTATCGGGAAGGATTCGAGGTCGCTGTCCACCGGTTCGAATGCCAGCAGAGCGAAATCCACATTCCGATCCAGCACCTCACGCGGTAACCGTTCAGACACCTGCCGAAAGATTTCGACCTTCACGTTTGGATGCTGCTCTCGATATTCCAGAATGAGATGCGGCAGGATATAAAGCGACGTGCTTTCGTTGGCGCCAATGCGGACGCGGCCGCGCTTGAGTGAACGTAATTCTGAGACGACGTTCTGCGCCTGGTCACGGAGCGCTAGAATTCTCCGCGCGTAATCATAGACAAGTTCGCCTGCGTCTGTGAGGGTCGGAGTTTTTTGCGAGCGATCAAAAAGCGGCGCCCCAATTTCTTCTTCCAAGCGCCGGATAGCGATGCTTACTGCCGGCTGCGTGCGGTAAACGCGTACGGCTGCTTTGGAAAAGCTACCCTGCTCCACGACCATTAAGAAGAACTCAAGTTGAGTCAGTTCCATTGCTGGTGGTTACCCCTCCGGCGGCGAATACTAGGATAGCTGTTATTTATATACAGATAAAGAAAGGCAATCAAACGATGGTGTCAGATGCGAAACGGCAGGCTGTGGGCAACTGCAGGAGACTCTCATACGAAAAGTTGGCACAACTCTTTGGA
>DIYZ01000174.1 GCA_002427845.1 Chloracidobacterium sp. UBA6041
CCGGCGTCGGTATGTAGCTGTCCACCGCCTCCATCAACTCTTCAACTGTCTTTTCCCACACCGGATCGCCTTCCAGCGCCTTCAATGCCGAACCCTTGATCACCGGTATCTCGTCACCGGGAAACTCATAGGCGCTCAATAGCTCGCGCACTTCCAGTTCCACCAGCTCCAGCAACTCCGCATCGTCAACCGCGTCGGCCTTGTTCATGAACACCACCATCGCCGGCACGCCTACCTGCCGCGCGAGTAGAATATGCTCTCTCGTCTGCGGCATCGGACCGTCCGTAGCCGCAACCACCAGAATCGCACCGTCCATCTGCGCCGCGCCCGTGATCATGTTCTTCACGTAGTCCGCGTGCCCCGGACAGTCAACGTGCGCGTAGTGCCGGTTCTTCGTCTCATACTCCACGTGCGCCGTCGCGATCGTGATCCCCCGCGCGCGCTCCTCCGGCGCCTTGTCAATCTGATCGAAGGCGACGAACTGCACCTTCGGATTCTTCTTTCCCAACACCTTCGTGATCGCTGCCGTCAACGTCGTCTTGCCGTGATCCACGTGTCCAATCGTCCCGATGTTTACGTGCGGCTTACTGCGGTCGAATTTTTCCTTTGACATTCTTAGTTGGCCTCTTTAATAAATGGTCGTAATTCTTTCGACGCTTATTCTTGCTGACGCGAGCTATAAATAATGGAGCCCGCGATGAGATTTGAACTCATGACCTCCTCCTTACCAAGGAGGCGCTCTACCCCTGAGCTACGCGGGCGCTTTGTAGCGCAAGCTGTTAGCTTGCGGGTCTATCAAAATCTCAAAGGGACAAACTAACAGTTTGTCCTACTTGAACTGGAGCGGGCGACGAGATTCGAACTCGCGACCCTCAGCTTGGAAGGCTGATGCTCTACCAACTGAGCTACACCCGCCCATTATCGATTGCGGATTGCGAATTTCGGATTGCGAAATGAAAGCCCCCATTCGCCGCCCGCCTTTTCAATCCGCATTCCGAAGTCCGAAATCCGAAATTCTTCCTGGTGCAGGGGGCAGGATTCGAACCTGCGTAAGGCGTTAGCCTGCCGGGTTTACAGCCCGGTGCCATTAACCACTCGACCACCCCTGCATGTCCTGTCAAGTGCTTAGTGGAGCCGGCGAAGGGACTTGAACCCCCGACCCTCTGATTACAAATCAGATGCTCTACCAACTGAGCTACGCCGGCCCGCTATAGAGTGCAAATAGCGCATTCCGACAAAATGCGGATACTAGCAACCCACATGCAAAAACGCAAGTCGCAGTCAGAATTGCAGATATCTTAACACTTGCGACGCGAAAAGGTGCGCTACTGCAGACTAAAAGATGTGCTCCTGAAGTTAAAAGATGCGCAAGCTTACAAAAAATTCTCCGCGCTTAATCAAGAAGAACGTGAGGCGCGCCAAGAGTATAACCGCGCGACTAATCTCGAACCACCGGGATGACTGGTTGTTTCGCCACGTACTCCCCTCGGCTGTTTGAGAGCACTGCTCGATAGAACGATCTGAAATAGCCATACATAGAAAGACAAGACGAGATTACTACCAGCCAGAGCATTGCTCGTCCGGCAGTGTAAAGCAGCACCTGCCAGTCGTTTGCGGTAACCGTGCGGCCGCCGAAAAGGTGCTGCCACGCGGCGCGCAATTCCGGAACCGACCAGAAGGCAATGGCGGGAAAAGGCTGCCCAAAGTTTCCCACTGGAGGCTTGCCGGCGACGCTCGAGGCGATAAGCAGCGCCACGGTCAAGACCTGCAAGAGCATCTTAAACTTGCCCATCTTCGACGCTGAAATCACCAGTCCGTCGGCAGCCGCAATTGAACGCAAGCCAGTAACTGCAAACTCGCGGCCGATGATGATTACCACGGCCCACGCGGGCGCGAGCTGGTTTTCTACCAGTGAGATCAGCGCCGCGGATATCAGTAACTTGTCCGCAATCGGATCGAGGAGTTGGCCCAGACGCGTGACCTGATCCCGGCTTCTGGCGAAATGGCCGTCGAGATAGTCAGTGAATGCGGCACCGAGGAAAAGCGCCACGCCAAAAATGTGACGCGGCAAACCAAACCAGCTTTCGGAAAACGGAGTTAGCAGGACGACGACGAGAAGCGGAACGATGAAGATACGCAGGAGCGTCAGGCCGTTTGGGAGATTCACACTGGTTACGCCTCAGACCATCTAAGGTCCAAATTTTTAGAACAGCCAAGCAGTTGATTGCAGTGTAGGACTCGTCCGAAAACAGTGTCAAGGCATTGAAAATTGCCAACTTGCCGACGCTCATGCCGTGGGCTAGAATGACTGGTTCGCTACTCCCTAATATTCGCGTCTGTAGCGCCCTAAATAGTTTTCGTCCCATGGGAATAAATCTCATCACAGTAAGAGGCGCGCGCCAGCACAACCTCAAAAACATTAACGTAGAAATACCGCGCGATCGTTTTACTGTCATCACGGGCTTGTCGGGCTCGGGCAAATCTTCGCTTGCGTTCGATACGATTTACGCTGAAGGCCAACGCCGTTATGTAGAGTCGTTGTCGGCTTACGCTCGCCAGTTTTTGGATCAACTTGAAAAGCCCGATGTCGATTCCGTTGAGGGTCTTTCGCCGGCGATCTCCATTGAGCAAAAGACAGTCTCGCGCAGCCCACGTTCGACGGTTGGCACAGTCACAGAGATTTACGACTACATGCGGCTGCTCTTTTCTTCAATCGGCCAGCCGCATTGTCACGTGTGCGGCGCGGCTATCACCCGCCAAAGTGTCGAGCAAATCGTGCAAAATGTTCTGAGCTTGCCGGAAGGCGAGCGGGTGATGATCCTGGCGCCGATAGTGCGAGGCCGCAAGGGTGAGTTCAAAAAGGAGCTTGAGAAACTTGCAAGAGACGGTTTCCTGCGCGCGCGCGTCGACGGCGAACTACTTTCCCTGGACGAAGAAATCAAACTCGACAAGCGCCGCAATCATACGATTGAAGCAGTAGTCGACCGGCTATTGATCAAATCAGGAATCAACGAGCGTCTTTCCGATTCGGTGCGCACGGCATTGAAACTGACGGGCGGGGCGGTGCTCGTGTCGGTAGTCGATGGCGAAGAGAAGCTTTATTCCGAACGCATGGCTTGTGTGATCTGCGGTATCAATGTTCCTCCGCTCGAACCGCGTTCATTTTCCTTCAACTCCGCTTACGGCGCCTGCAAACGTTGCCACGGGTTGGGCACGGTGCTCGAGGTTGATCCAGCCAAACTGATCCCGGACGCAAACATTGCTGCCGACAAACTCGTCTTCATGGGACCGGCAGACCGGCAAGGATCAGCATATCTAGAGAGTGCGGTACTAGCCGTCACCAAACATCTCAATGCCGACGCGAAGTTGCCGTTTGCTAAACTACCCAAAGAGGTTTGCGATGGGTTCTTCAATGGTGTTAGTGGTCAGTTAACTTTCCGCCAGGGACTGTACTCGTATCAAAGCCCCTGGAAAGGCGCGTTGCGTTGGCTTCGCGATCGACTCGACGAAGCGCCTTCCGACAAAGTCAAAATGGCATTGGAGGAACTCGTCTCCCCGTCAGTCTGTCCCGACTGCAAAGGGAGACGTTTGCGTTCCGATTCACTCTCGGTTCGGCTTGGTGGTCGAGGAATCGCCGAATACACGGCGTTGCCGATTGAAGATTCTGTTTCCGCTTTTGAGGCGATCGAGTTGAATGCCCGCGAGGAACAGATAGCCGGCCAAATATTGCGGGAGATAAAAAACCGTCTGCGTTTCCTGCAAAGTGTCGGTCTGGGCTATCTGACGCTTAACCGCTCCTCCGCCAGCCTTTCCGGTGGTGAAGGACAACGCATCCGTTTGGCTACGCAAATCGGCTCCCAACTTCGCGGTGTCCTGTATGTTCTTGACGAGCCTTCAATCGGCCTGCACCCTCGCGACAATCAAAAACTGCTCGACACGTTGACTGCGCTTCGCGATCTTGGCAACACCGTGCTCGTAGTTGAGCATGACGAGGAAACTATTCGCCGCGCCGATTACGTTGTGGATCTGGGACCAGGAGCCGGGGCGCACGGCGGCGAGTTAGTGGCCTTTGGAACTGCCGAGGATGTTGCCAACAATCCGCGTTCGGTTACCGGACTCTATATTCGCGGCGCAAGAAAAATTGAGGTGCCGCTGCAACGACGCACTGCAAACGGAAAATATCTGACGGTGCGTGGCGCGCGCGCCAATAACCTGAAAGAGATCGACGTCTCTTTTCCGCTCGGGCTGTTGACCGTGATCACCGGAGTTTCCGGATCGGGCAAGTCAACGCTCGTCGAGGACATTCTTTATCCAGCGCTGGCTCGTCACCTTTACGGTTCGCTGGCGGAGCCGGGAGCGTGCGTCAGTGTCGAAGGCCTGGAACATGTCGATAAGGTGATCGAGATCGATCAATCGCCCATTGGCCGCACGCCACGATCCAATCCCGCCACCTACACCGGCCTGTTTACACCGTTGCGCGAACTGTATGCGATGCTCCCGGAGTCGCGTGAACGCGGATACAAGCCCGGGCGATTTTCATTTAATGTGAAGGGCGGACGTTGCGAGGGTTGTGAAGGCGACGGCATGAAGCGCATTGAAATGAATTTCCTGCCTGACGTTTATGTTCTTTGCGACGTTTGTCGCGGCGCTCGTTACAATCGCGAAACGCTTTCCGTCAAATACAAAGGCAAATCGATTGCCGAGTTGCTGGACACAACCGTCGAAGAGGCGTTGCCGCTGCTGGAAAATGTTCCGCAAATACAGCAGAAACTGCAAACCCTTCTCGATGTTGGTCTCGGTTATCTAAAGTTGGGACAATCAGCGACGACGCTTTCGGGCGGAGAAGCCCAGCGCATCAAGCTGGCGAAGGAACTATCAAAACGAGCGACGGGCCGCACCGTCTACATACTCGACGAGCCAACCACCGGGCTTCATTTTGCGGACGTGCATAAACTGCTCGACGTTCTGCAACGACTTGTTACTCTCGGAAACACCATACTCGTAATCGAGCACAATCTCGACGTTATTAAGTCTGCCGATTACATCATCGACCTTGGGCCAGAAGGCGGTGAACACGGCGGCCGCGTGGTCGCCTGCGGCACTCCGGAAGAGGTCGCGCGCTCGCGGCGTTCGCATACGGGCCAGGTCTTACGACCTCTTTTGAATGGTCGTCTCGCGAAAAACGGCAACGGTAACTCTCGCGGCGAAGATAAGAAGATCGCGTGATACAATTAACTCCACCCAATGACAAAGCAATTAGAACCACAGGATGAGATTGACACCGGCCAACTCGCGTTAGACCGTTCAGCCTTTGCTGTTTTCTCTTCGTTTGCAGAGGCCGAGGCTGCTGATAAGGCTTACTGGTTATCTCGCACGCCGCATGAGCGCCTGCGCCACATGGAAACGCTCCGGCGAATGAACTATGGGTCTAGAGCTACCGAAAGACTTCAAAGAGTTCTTGAATTTGCTACGCGTGAATGGCGTTGAGTACCTTCTGATTGGCGCCTACGCAGTTGGCTATCACGGGTATCCTCGGGCCACCAAGGGTCTTGACGTCTGGATTGCATCTACGCCTGAGAACGCAACTCGCATCGTGTCAGCCATCAAGGAATTTGGTTTTGGCACGCACGAACTTACGACTGAGCTTCTACTTCGACCAAACAACATCGTACGAATGGGAGAAGAGCCCCTGCGAATTGAGATTTTGAATTGGGCATCTGGCGTGGATTTCGACGAATGTTATCGGGAAAGAATAATAGACACGCTGGATGGGGTTGAAGTGAGTTTGATCGGATTGAATCATCTAAAAACAAACAAGAGAGCAAGCGGCCGACTGAAGGACCTGGCGGACCTTGAAGAGCTTCCTTGACTGATTCTGATTAAACGCCGATGTCAATCTATGAGGACCAGCTACGACCATTGGATTTGCGCGCTGTTAAGACCTATCCGCTCGCGTCACGCCCTAGCAAAGTTTCACTTAACGATTTTGCGGGTCCTGTCAGCGAGGATTCATCGCTAAAAGATTTTCTCGCCAGTCTTCCCAAAATTCTCGCGGCGCAAAGTCTAAGAGAGATTGCCGCGCGGATGCGGCGCGCCCGCGAGTTGCAAAAACCAATCATCTGGGGAATCGGCGGGCATGTTGTTAAGACTGGTCTTGCACCTCTCATCGTCGATCTGCTGCGAAGAGGTTTTGTCACTGCCATCGCCGCCAACGGCTCGGTGCTCGTTCACGATGCCGAGATCGCTATGGTAGGTTCGACTTCCGAAGATGTTGACGCAACGCTTGGTGAGGGGGTGTTCGGCGGCGCGGATGAGACTGGGAAACTTTTGAACCGGGCAGCGCAGGAAGGCGCCAAAGAAGGCATCGGCTTAGGCGAAGCGACCGGACGAGCATTGCTGGCCCTAAATCCAAAGCACGCCGAATATTCCTTGCTGTGCGCCGCGTACAGAGCGCGCATTCCGTTCACCGCTCATGTGACTATCGGTGGCGACATCGGCCATTTTCATCCGCAGGCGGATGGAGCCGCACTGGGAGCAACGACGCATACAGATTTTCGTTTACTGGCGGAGCTAGTGCGCCGGATGGATGGCGGTGGAGTTTATTTGAATATTGGATCCGCAGTGACGCTTCCGGAAGTTTTCTTGAAGGCCGTTACGCTGGTCCGTAACCTGGGCAATCAACTGACCGACATCACGACCGCAAACTTCGACTTCATACAATCCTACCGCCCGCTTACAAATGTAGTTCGCCGGCCCACAGCAAATGGCGCCGGCCAGGGATACTCAATCACTGGCCATCACGAACTCACGATTCCTCTGTTGGCAGCCGAACTTGTTTGCGATCGGTCTGGAAAGTAACAACTCTGGTTTGTCGCTGAAGGGGAACTCGTACTTCCAGATTGTTGCTCAAAGAAAAACTTCTGAAAGTCTATCCTAAAATCTGAGCGTATAACTTAAGCGGAGATTGCGTCCCATCTCCGGTGCAATTTCTTTGATGAAGGACAAATGATTTCGATACAGCCTGTCAGTCAAGTTGTAGCCACCGATCGTAAGAATGTGCGCTGCTCGCGTCTTCACGATTGTGTAGGAAGCGTTGAGATTAAGAACGGCGTAGCCTTGCGTCGGAGATTCGTTATCGAATACGCGACTTTGCTGCCTCGCCAAAATCAATTCCGGTCGAATACTTAGAGCCGTGTAACGCCATTCAGCTCCCAGCGTCGCTCGAAAAGGCGGAATGCGCGGCAAGGGTTTGTTCGGTTGCGTAAGGTCGGCGCGCACGTAGTCCACCTTGCCGTTGAGCCACAAAGCCGGCACGATTCGCGCTTCGATACTCGCTTCTGTCCCCACGTACCGACTTCTTCCCTGCGCGTAATCAACTATTGGGAGATGTGATCCCGGATCGGTTACGCCGGTGAAGGCAGTAAAAACAAAGTTGCGAATATTGTAGTAATAGACGCTGCTTTCTAATCGCAAACGCTCGCTGTTATGGCGCAGCGAAAAATCAATGCCGTCCCCTTGTTCGGCATTCAAGTTTGGGTTGCCGATGTCAAACATGAGCATGCCCGGATGCGGGCCGTTGTTATAAAGCTCTTCGAGAGCGGGGGCACGGAAAGAATGCTGGTAGTTGGTAACAAACGAACCGCCGGTCCAGAGCGGAATCCTTACGCCGGCGCTCCCGGAGAAACCCACAAAGTTACGCTTGCGGAAATTGCCTTCCGGGTTGTACCCGTTCTGCTCAACACGCCCGCCGAATTGAAAACCGACCTTCTCGAAATCAACCCGCTCTAAACCGTAAACAGCGAAAGAATTTTGTTTGGTACGTGGCGCCGGAGCTTCGGCTCCGATTGACTTGTAGTCTCGGGTAAATCCGGAAATTCCAAACGTGCCGGAAAATCTTCCGCGCCGTTGATGATTAAGGTTGGCCCGATAATTCCAGTTTTTGTTAGTCGCCAACGAATCTAGCTCCGTGACGTTTTCATCAGATTCGAGCTCGAACTCGCGATTAACGTAATCGTTGTAGCTTACGGCAAAATCACCACCTTCAATAAAGCCGCCCAGCTCGCGCAAGCCACCTTTAACTTCGTAGCTGTGGCGGTGCATCTTCAGATACTCGAAGTCAATCGCGTCTGGCTCGACGGGGATTCCGTAGGTCCGCCGATCATAAGTGTAGTTAAAAGAAACCCAACCTCTACGCGGAAACCAGCCCAAACCTCCACCTGCATCAGCACTTCGCGAGTAAGAATTCAAAACAATGCCGAGGGGCGTGCGATAGTCGTGGGCTTTCTGCGCTCCGCCGTTTCCAAAAATCAAAACATTTCCCACTCCGTATTTGAAACCGGCACTGCCCCCGGCTTGCCAGTTGTTTGTATCGCCGAAAGCGGTCAGGTAGCCAGAGAGACCTTTTTGATAAACGTCATTTGTGGAAATGCCGTTGACGACACCGCCAATGGCGTTGCTGCCATAAAGCAAAGTGGCCGGACCTTTGACGATCTCAAGCCGGTCAAGCGAAAGCACATCAATCGGTTCAACCTCATCAGCGGACTGCGACGCGATGCCGCCCAGACGTAAACCATTCTGCAAAACCAGTACCCGATCGCCATCGAAGCCGCGGATGACCGGACGCCCGGAAGCGGGACCGAAACTGCGCTTGGCTATGCCCAGTTGGTATTCAAGGGCTTCTCCGATGGAGGTTGGATTTCTTTGCGCGAGTTCCAAAGCCGCAACCGAAGTAACTGACTGATAAGAGGAGCCAACAGCCTCGGCGGAACCGGTTGCCGTCACCGTCACCTGCTCGCTGACAGGTGCCAGCGTCAACTGCAGCTCAATCGTCTGATCGCGCTGCGTGACTTCGACTGTTTTGACAGCATCAGGAACGCGATCGAGGTGGGCAATCAATTGGTATCTGCCAAATGGAACATCGTTAAATTGAAATCCACCCCGCTCGTCGGTCAAGACCGATTTTTTTAGCTCGGCGATTGTTATCACAGCATTTCGTGCCGGGATGCCGGAAGGCTCAAGCGCCACGGTTCCGCGAAGCGACCCGGTCCTGGTAGGGCTTTGAGCGAATTGTGCCTGCATTTCCTCGCAACCACTTGCCGAGCTGTGCCCTGGTGAAAAGCAAACGCTCCCGGGGCTCTTTGCAGTTTGCGACTGACCAACTGCTGTCGGCGGACCCGCGAGAAAACAGCAACTTAAGAAGCCTATAATTAATTTTGTAAACATCGTCCGATTCCGCCTTAAAAAAGAAAAAAACAGGCCCCCCTGAAATTGAAAACCATTTTCATTTTCGTCAGAACGTCCTGAGCTTGTCAAGCCGAATAACCAGAACACCTTCAGTTGCGCGGGCCGCCGACTGCCAAACTGCAGACTGTGCGCCAAAGATCAATGACGGGATTGACTGCACTACACGGCCGGCGTAAACCGCTGCGGTGAGGCGCTGAAGGAATTCGAACCGTGAGTGGTGTCTTGAATTCGATTTCTCTGTGCGAGCTCTGCGCTCTCTGTGTCTCTGTGGTTATGGTTGTCGAGCGTCTGTTCACCACAGAGACGCAGAGGACACGAAGGTTGCACAG
>DIYZ01000008.1 GCA_002427845.1 Chloracidobacterium sp. UBA6041
CTAGTGGTTCGCGTTACGACATTCTAGCGAGTCTTTCCGAACCGGAAAGATTCGAGAATGACGGGCATCTCGCCCTTTTCTCCAACATCATCGACGCCAGACAACTCGGGCGCAAGCGAGGTTGAAAACATGGTTAACGTAGCGCCGCTCTTGTCTCCTGCTACTCCAGTCGGCACAAAGACCACGCGGCCCCACAATTGGAGATCGCCCTTCTCCGTGCCATTCGAAAGGCCCGCCCATCTAAACTCGTAAGCGTCCATGGAGTTTATCTTCGTAGGCCCTTCGGACACCTTATGGTATCCGGGGAAAAGCTTCGCGAGGCTGGCGCTAAGCTCCTCAACCCGTTTTGGATAGTTGGGCAGATCCGCAGCAAATGTTCCTTCGCTTGTATACCAACCAACCGCGAAATTCTCCTGAGTGAAATCAGGCGGCAACCTTCTTTCGACCTTGGCAAAGCTGCTCGCGCCGGATCCTCCAGCTTTCGGGTCCAGCTCCCACGTCTTTGGATAGTAGAAAGAGAAGTCGAGGTAATGCTCGGCGAGCTTCCCATCGAGGTTCGCTGGGGAGTTTGCAAACTTTACTGTGTTGGGTGGGGGAACAAACTCATTCTCAGTTTTTGCGGCTTCGTTATTCGCGTTGACGTTGGTCTCTGTATTGGCATTGTTGTTGACGTTCTCGTTTTGATTTGTGGTGGTGACGATTGGACCAGTTGCTCGTCTTTCATCCAGCCGCGGTTTTACTATCAGGAAGAAAGCAGCGACAAGACCGCCGGCGCCGAGTATGAATAATAAGGCAAGTATGCCCAGGACCAGGGGAAGCTTTGATTTTTTCTTTGGCGGCGCGCTGGCGACCGGCGGTAATGGCGCGCTCTGCGACCGGGCCGCCGGCGGCGCTGTCGGAGGCGGCGGCGGCGCGAAACCACCCGAGGTCGGCGTACCCGTTGGACCAGTCTTCTTCGGAAGCACAGCAGTCGGCGCAGACGACGAGGTTGTGATGGTGGCGCCGAAATCGGGCAATGGGTTGCTACCGGGTCGCTCCGCTGGTGGCGGTGTGGGCGGTAGGTTCGCCGAAGTGCCCTGCATCGTCGCGTTGGGATCGAAAGCTCGATCGCTTACTAATAAGCCGCCATCAACCGTGCAAAATTTCTGATTTTCGTCTGGGTAAGTACGATTACACTTCTGGCAACGCTTCATGAGAGGGATCCGCTCCTTAGTGAATTGGGGGTTAGAACTATTATCCAACGCGGCCTATCCGCGTGGAGACCCCCGTTGGCGCTAGCGCGCTTTGGCAAGTTTCTGCTCAATTTCCTTATTCCCGGGATCGAGTTCCAACGCCCGCTGGTAAGCATGTGCGGCGCTCGGCTTCTTCTTTGTTTTCAAGTAACCATCGCCCACGCCTTCGAAGCCGTAAATTCCGGCAAGCTGCTTGCGATCGCCCGGGGATGCAAATCCCGCGGCCCGCTCGTAAGTGACTTCCGCCTCTTCAAAGCGATCCATCGCAAGATAAGTCCGGCCGAGCAAATTGAAAGGCTGAAACGCTCGCGGACTGACCTCGGTGGCGGGTTTCAAATAAGACTCCGCCTCCGTGAATCTCTTGGCCACCACCATCATCCGGCCCATTAAGAACAGCGCCGTCGGATTACGCGCGTCGAGCTCGAGCGCGCGTTTTAAGACTGGTTCAGAATTGTCCCATTGTTGTTCCGCCTGCAACGATTCGGCAATCAGATTTAAGGTGGCTGGATCCTTCGCTAGTTGGGTGGCTTTATCGTAGAGCGGCGCCGCATCAGCGGGTCGTCCCATTCGCCTCAGCACGCGTGCGAGGTGGGCGTAGGCCACCGCAAAGTTGGCATCCAACTCCACGGCGCGGCGGTAGGCGTGCTCGGTTTCATTATTGAATAGACCACGAGCTTGCAGCGCGACGCCGAGTCGATCCCAGGCGACCGCATTATTTGGCTGAAGCTGCACGGCGCGCCGCGCAAAACTCTCAGCGTCGGCAAAACGTTTGGCATTACCTTCGCCAGTGCGCGGTTGGACCAGTACCACACTAAGCGCGACGAGCGAATCTACGTCTGATGGACTCCACTGCGCAGCGTTGCGGTAGGCACTTTCAGCTTCTTCCCATCGCTGCTGGTCAGCATAGATGTTGCCGAGCCCGTACGCGGCGCGACCGTCGCGCGGTTTGATCTTGAGAATGCTTTCGTAGGCGGTCTCGGCTTCGACGAAACGACGCGCATCCCGAAACTGGTTGCCCTTATCCAACAAATCTTCAACTCGTTCTTCGACGCCGGCGTTCGTTGGGCCTGAGGTACGCGCGGCTTGACCGCGTTTACCCGACGACGGTTTGCTGGGGCGCTTCTTTGCTTCAGGATTTTTTGGTCTGAAAATTCCGGCCCCACCGCCGACGTCCGCGCCAACGTCCTGGCCAGCGGCACAGATAGCCGCAAGCGACAAAAGTACTGACAGAGCAACAAACGTCAAGACTGCTCGAACAATTGAAGGGGTACACATCGATCCTCTCCTGGTTGAGTCGTGATTATAGCTTTAATCACAAACGCCGATGAATTGGCAGATGACTTTTCGGGCCTTCGGGACTAGGGCGGATTGTAGCCTAGCTTGCGGGAGATCATCTAATTCGCAGGTGCGTAAATTGGGGAATCTCTTTGGTGCAAGGGAGGGGGAGATTGTTGGCTGCTTTGCGGGTCGCGGGTGTTTGCAGAGGGGCAATTTCCTCGAGCACGCGGGTTTGCGCGCGGAAATTTCGCTTCCTGGGTTTCGGATCACAGATTCGAGATTTGAGATCGGGATCCAGAACGCAACTCACTGGCCGGAGCGCACCAAACGAAAACCAAAATTCGGATGTCTCAATGTAGGCTTATACCAATCACGGTAGGTAGCGGAAATGGGTGCCTGGCGATCGTCCGGATCGCTTGCGTACGATCCTCCGCGCGCGACTACCCACTCCCTGTTTTCAAGGGGAATTTCTGCAGCGCCTCCATAGACGGAAGCCTTTGAAGAAGTCCACTCCCAAACATTTCCGATCAGATCGAGAACGCCCCAGCGATTCTTGCCGGCCGGATAAGAGCCGACCGGTCTTGGAGTGGCTTCCTTCACCACCGCGCGCTTTTCTTCCCACGCGTTACCCCACGGAAAAGACTTCGCTTCACCCCCGTTACGTGCCGCAAACTCCCATTCCTCTTCGCTAGGCAGGCGGTAGGTGACCCTGTCTCGTTTCGAACGCCAGGCGGCAAAGGCTTCCGCATCTTTCGGCGAAACGTTTGCAACTGGCCAACGCTCCTGGCCCGGCAAAGGCCTCCCTTTAACCCAGTCGCTGGGGGGTTCATAGTTCGTGTCGTGGACGAACTGGCCATACTCTGCATTCGTCACTTCGGTTCGATCCATATAAAACTTTTGCACCGTCGCCGCGCGTTCGGGCCGCTCCTGCGGTGGTCCATCATTGCGACCCATCTGAAACGTTCCGCCGGGGATTTCTACGAGGTCAGCCTTAATTACATCAGTAGTGCTCGCGCTGGTACCGGGGTTCGTATTTGTTGTGCCCGCATTTTTTCCGGTTGGAGCAGGTTTAGAACGCAACAAAAAGTATCCGCCGATTCCCCCAACAACTAACAACAAAACCAGCGCGATGGCGCCAATCATCAAAAGCGAATTGCTCTTCGGCGCTGGCGCAATCGAGTCGGCCATCCCAGTCCTAAGCGGGACCGTCGGCACGGCGCCGGGAAAACTATTGTTGCTGATGGCCTCCGTTCGAAAACCCTGGTGCAGCGTATTCGATTCAGAATCGAGAACCGCGGCCGTTGGCGGCATGCTCGTGGCCAGACGCGCGAGACGCTCCTCCAGTTCTTTCGCCTGGCGCTCCACTCGCTCCATTTGTTCGCGTTGCTGTCGCTCGCGTTCCTCGCGCTCTTCTTTCTGTTTGCGAACGCCTTCCTCTTGTTCCTTTCGCTTCCGTTCCTTTCCTTCTTCAGCTTTGCGTTTCTCTTCGGCCTCGCGCGCCAGCTCTTCCCGAGCTATCCGCTCCTTCTCTTTCTGCTCTCGCTCGTAAGCTTCGCGCGAAGCGGCCAACTCTGCCTGCGCCTCTTCGCCCAAAGCCGACGAACTGATCGTTCCCGCCATCGAGTCAAATGGCATATCCGAAGTTTGCTGGTGCGAGGCGCCTCCGGTAGCTGAGGCCGGCGCGAATATAGTGTCGTTTGGACTGATCGGATGAGTCCCGCGAGCGGCAGGCAGCGTCGCTGCCGCGCCCACGGCTTCTCTCAATTCCGCGAGAAAAACTTCCACCGACGGGGTGCGTTCGGCCACCTCTTTTTCCAACGCATGACGTACAACCTCTTCAATTCGCGGTGAAACGTCAACGCCAACCGACTTGAAACTCGGCAGCGGCAGCGTGAGATGCTTCTTCATGATCGATGGAATCGAGGATCCTTTGTACGGCACATCGCCCGATAGCATTTGGTAGAGAATAATCCCCAGGCTGTAGATGTCGGCGCGCGCGTCGGGTTCGTCATCGGACCATTGCTCGGGCGCCATGTAAAAGGGCGACCCCATCAAGCCGCTTGTCTTTGCCTGGATAAAAGATCCGAGCAGCTCGCCGGACTTAATCTTCGCTAAACCAAAGTCGAGGATCTTCAAGCCCTCCGCCACCGGCTGGCCGTTTTGCGCCATGATGTTCAAAGGTTTCAGATCGCGGTGCACAATATTCTGCCGATGCGCCGCGCTCACGCCTGCACCCATGGCACTAGTGAATTCCAACGCCCGCTGCGGCGTCATCACTTTTTCCTCGGCAAGAATGTCCTGAAGCGATTTACCGTTGACAAACTCCATCACCAGGAAAGGCATCGTGCCGCGTACTACGCCAAAATCGGTGACGGCAATAATATTTTGATGACGGATAGCGGCGGCGGCGAGCGCTTCCTGGCGAAAGCGCGTGACCAGCATGGGATCGTTGCCGACGAGATCGGGCAAGATCACTTTAATAGCGTGAGAAGTTTTGAGAAAGATGTGGCGCGCTTGAAACACAACGCCCATTCCGCCCTGACCAAGCCGTCTCTCTAACTGATAGCGAGCATCGAGTATGGGCTCGCCCAGAAGCGACGGCGTCGTGGCGTCGCCGTCCTGCGGACAGTGGTTGATTTCGTCAGGGAAACAGCGCCTACAGGCTGGGCATTCTTTCATTTAGGGGGTCCGTACCACACGGCGGCAAAACTTCGGTTCAAATTGATTCTAACGACTACTTTGGGAGCAAGCAACCAATAAAGCGGTAGCCTCGCGCTCATGATTTAATCTGTATGCGGCCGCTGTCGTACGCCGTGTCTGTTCGGTTAATAATTGCTGGTGCCGCTAGCCACAGACGCGAGCCACTCGCGGACCTGGCCCCGCTTTTCAAATTAACGCACGACAACGTTCACCAGCCGCTGCGGCACGACGATTACTTTCACGACAGCGTGACCCTGAATGAAGCTGCGAATCTTCTCATCCGCAAGCGCAGCGTTGCGAAGTTCGTCTTCAGTAACCTTGGGCGAAACTAACAGCCGCGAGCGCAGCTTCCCGTTAACTTGAATCGGAATCTCAAGTTCTTCGCTGCGCGCCAATTCGGCATCGGCTTGCGGCCACCGCGCAGAATTTAACAATCCGCCGGCATGGCCCAACTCTTCCCACATCTGCTCGGCAATGTGAGGCGAGAAAGGCGCCAGCATTACGACTAACGACTCCAGGGCTTCGCGCACCGCAAACACATCCGCGTCAGATGCAGTAGCGGGCTCGGCATTAAAATCGCTGAGCTCATTGAACAATTCCATCAGTGCGGCAACAATCGTGTTCAGATGCAACCCTTCGAAGTCGCGGGTCACGTGAACAATCGTCTGATGTGTCTTGCGGCTCAACGCACGGGCTGCGGGGCTAAATTCATCGCGGCGGGCACCGCCCGCCTCTAAACTGTCGGCGGTTTGTTTAGCGGCTGGCGTTGCCCGCCTTTGCGACAGCCGCTCGTGCCAACGCCACACCATGGTGTAAACGCGTCGCAGAAATCTGACGGCGCCTTCGATTCCGGTTTCCGACCAGCGCAATTCGTTTTCAACCGGCGCGGCGAAAAGGATGAACATACGCGCTGCGTCAGCGCCGAAAGCCGCAATCATTTCGTCCGGGTCAACGCCATTGCCGAGACTCTTCGACATGGCCTTCCACTCGTCAGTTCCTTCAACGCGATTCGTCACCATTCCCTGCGTCAACAATTTCTTCACCGGCTCGTCGAAAGAAACCAGACCAATGTCACGCATAAACTTCGTCCAGAAGCGCGTATAGATCAAATGCATCACCGCGTGTGAGTCGCCACCGATATACTGATCGACGGGAGTCCACTGCCTGGCAATGTCTGGACTGAAAGGTTCCGCTTCGTTGCGCGGATCGCAGTAACGGAAGAAATACCAGGATGAATCGACGAAGGTGTCCATCGTGTCGGTGTCGCGCTTCGCTTCCCCGCCACACTTCGGACAGGTTGTATTCACAAAGTCTGCCACGCCCGCCAATGGCGATTCTCCGGAGCCGGTAAACTCCCCATGATCCGGCAACTGGACCGGCAAATCCTTTTCCGGCACCGGCACAACGCCGCAGTTTCCGCAGTAGACAATCGGCACAGGTGCACCCCAGAAGCGTTGTCGCGAGACGCCCCAATCACGAATCCGATATGTCACCGCCTCTTCACCAAAACCCTTTTCCTTCGCCAGGCGAGCCATCTCGACGATCGCTTCTTCCGAAAGTTTCCCGCTCCAATTTCCCGAGTTGACCAGAATGCCGTAATCAGTGAAGGCATGTTGCATGGCAATCGATTGATCTTCGCTTAAAGGATCGTGCGGGATTGACTCCTGCTCGTGCGTGATGCGTTCGATAACACGACGAAGGGACAGCGAATATTTTTGCGCGAACTCGAAATCACGTTCATCATGAGCAGGTACGCTCATCACCGCGCCCGTTCCGTAATCCATCAACACATAGTTAGCTACCCAGACAGGGATCTTCTCACCACTGAACGGATTGATCGCCAGCACGCCGGTGTTGACTCCCTCTTTCTCTTCTTCATCTTCGGAGGCGGCCGGCCTCATTTTTTCCGTCTTGACCTTCTGAGCAAACTTTATAACCTCGTTTTTCAGCGCGGAGTCTTTTAGCAGTTCGTCCAGCAGTGGGTGTTCAGCCGAAAGCACAATGGCGGTGGCGCCGTAAATCGTATCGATGCGCGTCGTGAACACGCGAATCTTCTTATCGCTGTCTTTGACTGCAAAGTCAATGTAGGCGCCCTTGCTTCGACCAACCCAATCGCGCTGGCGTTTCAGCACCTTTTCCGGCCAGCCGGATTCAATTTGTTTGAGGTGCTCGACCAGCTGTTCCGCATATTCAGTGATGCGCAAAAACCACTGCTCGAGATCGCGTTTCTCCACCAGCGCGCCACAGCGCCAGCACACGCCGCCCGACGCCTGCTCGTTGGACAACACCGTGCCTTCTTTCGGACACCAGTTGACCGGCGACAGCTTCTTGTAAGCCAGCCCGCGCTCATACATTTTCAAAAAGAACCACTGGTCCCATTTATAGTAGTCGGGACGATGCGCGGCAATTTCACGCGACCAGTCGTAGCTGATTCCCAGGCGCTTGAGCTGCCCCCGCATGAGCGCAATGTTCTCTTCCGTCCAATCGCGCGGATTTACCCCGCGCTTTATCGCAGCCTGCTCGGCCGGCTGGCCAAAGCTGTCCCAACCGATCGGATGCAGCACGTTGAAACCCTGAAGACGCTTGTACCAGGCGAGCGCATCACCGAGGGAGTAGTTGCGCACGTGGCCCATGTGCAAAAAACCTGACGGGTAGGGCAACATCTCAAGGCAATAAAACTTCGGACGCGGGTCGTCGTCAGTAGCCTGGAAAGCTTTCGTCTGCTCCCAGCGTTGCTGCCACTTGTTCTCGATGCTCTCCGGAAAGTATTTTTCGTCCATGTTCTTGTCCTGACGGTGTCTACACTTAACACGAATTCTGACGAACGCACAAAGCTTGGTTCACCCTAAATTGACGCTCGACTGTAGGGGCGCACCTATGTGTGCGCCCTTGGGCGGACACGCAGGTCCGCCCCTACATCTTCTCGCTGCGCCCGCAGCCACCAATTGTGGAGTAGGAGTTCGCCGCTCCGCTAAACCGCGCGTCAGAATGCGCGGCGCCGAAGCGGCACCGTTAGGAGGAGTTTGGTAAGTAGTTTTCGTTGAGCCATTAATCGCGCTCTGTCTAAGGATTTCCCTCTTGCCCTTCTTTCGTCTGGCTTAAGGTCTGTTGGGAGGTACGTCCTGTCTCACGTGCTCCTCCATGTAGGCACGTAAAAGCGCGTTTATTTTCGTCTGATAGCCAGATCCCTGTTTCCTATACCACGCTACGACGTCGCTATCTACACGCAGAGTCAATTGGTCCTTGCGTCTAACAGGTTTTAAGCCCCGACGGATTATCCCGCGAGCGAACATCTCTGCCGGAACTTCGGGATTATCAGAGAAGTCTATGTCCTCATCCTTCATCGCATCCAAACGCTTCAAGTCAGTTTCTGATTTCTTTGAAGAAGACCTTTTCCTCATTCTTTGACGCCTTTCTAAACGAGATGACGCGAATTGTTTCGTCCGTTGCCGTATGGACAATAGCTACAACTCGTCCCCACAGGAACCCGAACGTGAGAAAACGCGTCTCGCCATAGGTAAACCGATCATCGAGAAAAGTGACGGTCTCTCCCGCGAAAACTACCTCAACGTCCATGAAATCGATTCCATGACGCTTGATATTGGATCGACGTTTAGCTTCGTCCCACTCAAACCGCATAAGCAGTGTAGTTACAAATTGTAGTTACGTCAAACAGGCTGGAGAAGGAGGGTGAATCCTTATCAGCGGACAATTATCTTAGCGGTGTTAAGCGGAAGCAGTGGTACTAGGGTGACTCAGTATCTACGAACGAGCGGAGCATATTCAAGTTTTTCAGATCCGCGCGCGGATCGTCGTAAGGCGTTTCGAGGATAAATGCCGCATGGGCCAGCTTCGGATGTTGGGCCACGCGGCGCAACGCTTCGCTGCCAATGCGGCCCTCGCCGATGTGCCAATGTCGATCTACGCGCGAGTTATACGCGGCCCGCGAGTCGTTAAAGTGAATCGCGCGTACATTCTTCGTCTTTACCGTGTTTTGGATCTTTTCGATCAAGGCTTGTAAGCCGTCTTCCTCGCGGATGTCGTACCCGGCGGTGAATGCATGTGCGGTGTCGAAGCAAACGCCAAGAGGGAGTTTTGGGCAGGCATCCATGATCTCACGGAGGTGTTCGAAGCGATGACCGATACATTCACCCTGCCCCGCTGTGTTTTCCAAAAGAATCCGCAGCTTTCCCAGATTCAGTCGGCGGCAAGCGATCTTAAGGCTGGCGCTGCACGTGCCGATCCCGTCGGCCTCGCACGATCCGCGCGCGCTACCCGGATGAACCACGAGATAGTCAGCACCAAGCCAGAGCGCGCGCTCGACTTCTTCACGAAAAGAGACGCGCGACTTTTGCAGCAGCAAGTCATCGGCGGCGGCCAGATTAACCAGATAGTTGCAGTGAATTACTACGGGCGATAGTTTCGTAAGCCGTCTGGTTTTTCGAAACAAAAGAATATCCGCGCGGGAAAGCGGCTTCGCGGTCCAGCCACGCGGATTTCGCGAAAAAATTTGCACGGTATCGCACCCCGTGTCTCTCGCGACGACCAGCGCTTCGTGGAGACCTCCTTTAATCGGCGCATGGAAACCGATCTTTGGCAGGCGTTTCTTCTGATTGCGATTCATCTTAGATCGTTCTACGTTGCGGCCTCGCAGCCATCAGCCCGCAACGCTCTCAGCGGCTTGGCCGCCTCCGTGCGGAAAGGCTGCGCCTTTCCGGAAAGCTAACTAATGCTTTGCGAGGCTGCGCCTCACCGAAACACAGAGGCAAAGCCTCAAGAAGAAGAAGGAGACGGCGCCTCGGTAAGGCAGAGCCTTACCTGACTGTGCGGCGGCAAAGCCGCGGAGACCGGCCGGAATGCCTGTCCTACTTCTCCACCGCTTCCATTACGCGCAGCATGTTGCCGCCAAGAATCTTATCTACGTCGCTTTCGGAATAACCGCGCCGCAGCAACTCGCGGGTAAGGTTGGGCAACTCGGAAACATCGGCCAGGTCGCTAAGCGTCGATTGCACGCCATCGAAATCAGAACCTATTCCCACGTGGTCTACGCCCACCAGCTTTACAATGTGGTCGATGTGATCCACCAAACGCGAAACACTTACCGGCGGCAAGCACTTCGCAAACTCTTCACGTCTCACGCGATCGCGCGCGAGTTTCTTGTGCGCCGCATCCCCCTTTTCCTCTTCCGACGCACGTTGCACTTGTGATGCGATCGCGGCGTCGACTTTTTTCTTCTTCTCGCTCCAGCCTGGCTCCAGGTGTTCGGGATAGAAAATTACATTTACCACGCCGCCGGTTTTCGCCAGCGCCCGAATCATATCGTCGCTTAGATTTCGCGGCACGTCGGCAATCGCGCGGCAACCGGAGTGTGTGGCAATCACCGGTTTTGTCGAAGTGTTTACAATTCCCCAGAACGTCTGATCGGAAACGTGCGAAACGTCAACCATCATGCCGAGCCGGTTCATTTCGCGAATCACCTGCTTGCCGAAGTCGTTTAAGCCACGCGTGCGGCCAACCTCATCGCCTGACGAGCCGGCCCAGCTTGTGCTCACGCTCCACGCCGGCGACATGTAGCGCACTCCCATCTTGTAGTAGCGTTCAACGTTCTCAATTTTTTCGTCGATCGCATAACCCCCTTCGAGACCAGTCAACGCCGCTAGTTTTCCTTCGGAAGCGCTAGCCCTGATGTCAGCAGCGCTAGTTGCAAACTTCCAAGTCTCCGGATGCTGGTCAGCAAGCGCATGCACGGCGGCAATCTGATCGTCCGCACGTTTCATGGCCCTCGGTCCACCGCCGCCGAACAGTTCCGGTTCAACCCAAATAGAAAAGAATTGCGCGTCGAGCCCGCCTTCGCGCGCGCGCACGGAATCGAAGTGACCGTCAGGCAGCCGCTGTGATAGATCGACTTTTTCATCCAGCATGCGCTGCGGCGTGTCTGCGTGCATGTCAATGGCGATCGCGCGACGATGAATCGCGATTGGATCGGCTTGCTTGTCTTGTTCCGGGGTGCGAGCGGTTGGCGCTTCAGTTTTCTCGGGCATGCGACAGTTGAGTAAAAAAGTTGAAAGCAGAATCGGTGCTACCAGGATCAGCCGTCGAATCAGGCTGCGCATTAGAACGGGCTTTGGATAGTCCTTATACTTCACCGGAATGCGTGAAGGATTCACAATCTTTGCTATTTGACGAACCATTTCGATGGTACTTTGCCAACCTTATCGAAGCAAGCGCGGTTAGTAATTTCAATATTTGTAAGGCGACTATTGGTTGGTGCGCTGCTTACCGGTTTGCATTACACGGCGGGGACACGGGCCGATACCAGCCTTGCCAAGCCCAGTAAAGTTACGGTATCGTGCCGTGTTCTCGATAAGCCTAAATTGCGCACTTTCTGAACGGACAAAACTTCCTGTAGAATTGGTTTGCAATAACAGTTTCTGCGCACGACTCTTAAAGCCCCTCGCTGCCCGTTTCCCGAAACCGATTTCCCGAAGGGAGTAGAACAGTATGTTCTCAAAAGAAGGCAAATCGAAAGATGTGGCATCGCCGCGCATCTGCGACGTTGTTTGGCATGATGGCCGGTTCATAAACTGGAACGATGCACGCGTGCACGTCATGTCTCACGTTCTTCATTATGGCTCCAGCATTTTTGAGGGCATCCGCTGTTATGCGACCAACAATGGTCCGGCGATTTTCCGCTTGAAGGAACATATGCAGCGGTTCCTGAATTCGGCGAAGATCTACCGCATGGACCACGTTTGGAAGCTGGATCAACTGTGCGACGCGTCGGTCGAGCTCGTTCAGCGCAGCGGTCTGGACCAGTGCTACATCCGGCCCATCCTGTTTCGCAGTCTGGACGAAGAGCACCCGGCCTTTGGTGTCAATCCTTTTCCCAATCCGCTGGCCTGCTACATCGGTGCGTGGGACTGGGGCAAGTATCTGGGCGATGAGGCCATTGAAAAAGGTGTTGATGTGTGCGTGTCCACCTGGAATCGACTGACGCCAAACTCAATGCCGGCCATGGCCAAAAGCGGCGCCAACTATATGAACTCCCAGCTCATCAAGATGGAAGCATTGCTTAACGGCTTTGCCGAAGGCATAGCGCTCGACGATCGCGGCTACGTTTCCGAAGGCTCGGGCGAAAACATTTTTATGGTCAGCGGTGGGATGGTACTGACTCCGCCACTCTCTTCCTCAATTCTTCCCGGGATTACTCGCGACAGTGTGATTCAAATCTGCCACGAACTGGGAATTACCGTGAAAGAGCGAAGCATTCAACGGGCTGCGCTTTACGTAGCGGATGAGTTGTTCTTCTCCGGAACTGCTGCCGAGATTACGCCAATTCGTTCAGTTGATCGCATTACGGTCGGCGCGGGTGGCCGTGGGGAAATCACTGAGAAGATTCAAAAGGCCTTCTTCGCAGTGACCAAGGGCGCGCGCAAAGCTCCCGGCGACTGGCTCACGTATGTCAACGCGTCCAAAAAATCACAACCGGGCAACAACGGCCGCCAAAGAAGCAAAGTGACAGACGCCGGCGTCAGCAACGAAAAAGCCGAACCTGTCATGAAGTATCAGACAGCGGCTACGGCGACCGAGTGACGATCGCTTCGATCTTGGCTAAACCATTGACCGGTTTACTGGGAGCGCGGGCGCCTCGCCCGCAGTGAGCACGAACCGGGAAAAAGAATTGGCCAAACAACTGCCAGGAATAAACTGCGAGCCTACGGCGGGTTCCGGGCGAGGGCGATCGCGCTCCCAGCCAAGTTGCTTTCCGCGAACATCCCTACATAAATGCGATAAACGTTGACGCTTCTCATTCTGACGGGCTATCATTCAAGTCAAGCACCACCCCGCTATTAGGTGATGCGCCCCGCAGTTTCACTCTGGCGCCTACCTGGCCGCGCAAAAAATCACAAACTGTAGTCTTCCTCTCTTCAGAAGTTTTCGAAAGGCCCAAGCCGCGTATGTCCCTAACAATTGATGATCTGTTAAGAGTTGCCACGAGTCATGGCGCATCCGACCTACACCTCAAAGTCGGCTCCTTTCCCGTGATGCGTATTGGAGGCGAACTTCACCCCATCCCCGATGCGTCCCGTTTGAAGCAGGAAGCTACCCTCGATATGGCATTCGCGATGATGTCGAATCGCCAGAAGCAGCGCTTCAAGGAAGTCTCCGAAGTTGACATCGGTTATGGAGTCAGCGGGCTCGGCAGATTTCGCGCCAACATCTTTCAGCAACGCGGCACCGTCAGCATTGTGCTGCGCGTTATCCCCGACCAGACACGAAACACGGCGGAACTGGGATTGCCGCCGATAATCGATCGCATCACCGAGGAACGTCGCGGATTGATCCTCGTAACGGGCGCGACAGGCTCCGGCAAATCCACCACGTTAGCGGCAATGATCGATCGAATAAATGCGCGGCGTAGTGGTCACATTGTTACCATCGAGGATCCGATTGAGTTCTTGCATAGCGACAAGAAGTCGTTTGTTACGCAGCGTGAAGTTGAGGTCGACACCAGATCATTTGCGGAAGCATTGCGCGGCGCTCTTCGTCAGGATCCGGACGTCATACTCGTCGGCGAAATGCGAGACTACGAAACTATCGAAACGGCGTTGACCGCCGCGGAAACTGGTCACCTGGTGCTTTCGACGTTGCATACGCTCGATGCAACCGAAACCGTAATGCGCATAGTCTCTTCCTTCCCGTCGCACCAACAGAAGTCAGTGCGCATTCAGTTAGCGGGAATTCTAAAAGCGGTTATTTCGATGAGGCTGGTGCGTGCGGCTAAGGGCGCGGGCCGCGTGCCCGCAGTCGAGGTGATGGTCTCAACCGCCTTGATTCGCGATTACGTAATCAATGAAGAAAAGACGTATCTGATTCGAGAAGCTATCGCCGCCGGCACTTCGCAATATGGCATGCAAACTTTTGATCAGTCGCTGTTTCATCTGGTGCAGTCAGGTCTCATCTCAATGGAGGAAGCCCTGCACAACGCCAGCAACACTGACGAGTTTAGAATGCGTGTTTCCGGAATTCTCTCGGCCGAGCAAGCGATGAATACGATGCGCTCTGCTCCGGTCCAAGCTCCTACTGCTTCTGCTGGTAAGGAAGCTGAAAATGTTTTCGTGAAACACTGAACCAAGGGGGCAGGGGCACTAGGCAGTAGGCAGGCAGTTACAATCGTGGCCCACAGAAAACCGCGCGCGATCTGCAATTCCTGCTGAACGAGCAAAACAAGCAATGCAGCATCTGCGCTTTGACCGCTGACCGCAGCAAACTTGACGAAACGTTTCGTTCTGAAAACGTCTTTTATGTACCGCGCTTTTTCGCCGCGGTTATCATCGGCGAAAATCCGCAAGCGTTTGGTCTGAAAATGCCACCGCTTTCGTCAAACGTGGCCAGCCATTAGTTGACGCGCAGGCGACTGTGCCTTCACTTCATTACTTGCCAACGCTAACGTAAATACTTGCGGGAGCCAGACTGAGTTATTGAGGAATTCAGTTTGGCTCCTTTGCGGCACTAACATAATTGGTTGCGGAAAGTACAAGATTCACTGAATTACTTGCGTTGAGTACAATTCGCATAGGTTCGTCACTGGCGCCGCTATGAGCGTTATAGTCGCATCGGCGGGCAATCGAGTCCGAAGCTCTCACAGGCCCCTCACCGAGTTTCGTTCACGTGATGCAGAAAGCTACGCCAAGGTGGAAGCAGATTTACCATATGGCCGTCAAGAGCGGCGGAAAGCCAGGCTTAGCTCCCCCGCTGTCGCTGTTGCTTGAAGGCCGAAAAGGCTAGAGCCCTCACCTTGGTTTTCCCGCCGCGTGAAAAACCTACTGTACCGCATCACAATCTCTGGTTACGAACTTGGAACACGAGAAGCGTCCCTGCCGATGCTATTTTCGTATGCGTGAGTTGTCCAAAGTATGAGTGGATGTGCTCGTTGAATGATGAGGCAGAGTTGCCGCCCACCTATAGGGCTCTCGTTCCTCGCGTGTCTTTTTCCAGCACCAGCGTTAGATCACTTGTGAAAAGGGCAGACAGTTGCCGATGTTCGACACGTTTGCCACGGCCCAAGCGTGAATGTTGTTGAGATTGAGAAAACCGAAAGGCCAGCGTTTTGGCACTGGCCTCAATTCGGTTGACGGAGGCTTTCGCCTCTGTCGGTTACTGTCCTCACCCCAGCATCACGACGCCGAGTGAACCGCATTTTACTCACCCAAATCATTCTGTCAACCGCAAGAAACTTCCCTTGGGATTTGCTGAATGCAAGATTTCTTTTATCGGGGATCTAGGCCGAGTAATTCACGCAAGCGTTCTTTCAGCACAGCGTCTTTGGGAGTCCTGGCACCTCCCATCAACCACGAATGAATTTTCTTCAGGGTAACCGTATGCGTGATTGACGAACGGATTTCAACCTCAATCGGGCTCATCGCTCCCGGCTCGCAATCGTGCTGCCTGAATGTCCGAACTGCCAACGCCGCCGCTTCGAAGAGGCTTTCTGCCTCGACTTCCACGGTGTGGCGCAATCCCTCAGTATCCAAGTAAGAAACAATGCACTTCGCCATGCCGGCGGAGTCTAGCACAGTGTTTCATAGATGAGACAGCGTTGGGCTTAAACCGAGATGCTAGAAAAAGCCCAACCTACGCTGGACACCTACTCGCATGTCCTTCCCTCAATGCAACAGGGCACGTCGGACAAACTAGAACGCATTCTCTACGGGTGAGGTCCCAAAGTCTTTTTCAACCCTGGCACACCCTAGGCACACAAATTAACAAGGGCCATCCGCGTTGGATGCCCTAAGCTCGTAAACAGTGGTGAGGCCGAGGCGTTCGGCACGTATGACCTCATGACAGCCAATCATGAGGCCATTTAAAGCGACCAGTCGTCTCGCGTAAGGGTGGAAGAGCAAGGCCAGAAAAACGCTCTGATAGAACCCTGCACTTTATTGTCGGCAAGCTCGGCAAGCTTGGCCGCGACCCGAAAACCACCTTGCCAACTCTTACAGTTTACGACCCAAACTCTGTCGCAGCCCTTCTTCCCGGGTGAATGCCGATCACTTCGATGTCACTGTGATTCGGGTCCAGTCTTTTGTCGAAATCGGCGAGATCGGATTGAGGTCGATATTTGATGTTGCGTCGCGTAAAGTAGCCCTGACTCTGAAGGTAGTCGTCAACAAGTTGTTCCAAGATATCCTCTTTCACGGGCTCACCTTGGTTTGAGGTGACAATTATGCCTGATTCTACGGTCGAACTCTCGCATGATCTTAGCCGGCTGGCGCTGGAGTCCTTAGTTGTGGACAACCCAGACCTTGAACGACTAGAAACATCGCTGGACCAATTCAACGTTTTCGAGGCGTTAGGTGTTGTCGGCAGGAGTTACGTCACTCCTCTTTTCTGGCCTTTCTACTCGATCCCCAAGAGAACCATGGTCTGGGCGACGAATTTGCAAAGCGCGTGTTGCAGAAGGTGTTGAGCACCGCTGCTAGTCAATCGATCCCGCTGACACCTATCGACTTGGACGTCTGGGATCTCAACGAACTCGGAGTACAGCGCGAATGGCAGAACATAGACATTCTGCTCACCGAAAAGCATCATCGTCTAGCGGTGATCATAGAAAACAAGATAGACAGTGTCGAACATTCAAATCAACTGGACCGTTACTTTCAGATGGTCAGTCAGCACTATCCCGGCTGGAACGTCTTCGGTATCTACCTGACACCGGAAGGTGAGACATCATCACATGATGGCTACGTTGCAATCAGCTACACAACTATCGCCCAGATCGTCGAGCGGATGGTAGAAAGCCGCTCATCAACTCTTGGAACCGATGTCCGAAGGCTCATGGTCCACTACACGCAAATGCTCAGGAGGCATATCGTGAGCGAATCCGAAATCGCAGAACTCTGTCGTCGGATATATCGAAAGCACCAGCGCGCGCTTGATCTTATATACGAGCATCGTCCCGACCAGCAGGCTGCGGTCCGTGAAGTGCTTGAAGGGTTAGTTCGAGAAGCCCCTTCATTGATTTTGGATCACTCCTCAAAAAGCTACATACGATTTGCGCCTCAAGAATGGGACGTGCCGACGTTGCTGTCAGGTGAAGGTTGGACAGAGTCAGGCCGTATTCTGCTCTTTGAGTTCATGAACTCGCCAAATCGATTGAAGTTAGGTTTGCACATAGGTCCCGGCCCAGACCCTATTCGTCAAAGGCTATTCGACATGGCTCAAAAACACCCGCCCTTGTTCAGAACCCAGTCCAAGTCGTTGAACCGGCAGTTTAATGTCATTTATGGCAAATCATTTCTGATGCCCAAGGACTACGAAGACACAAATATCGAGCAGTTGGGAAAAGAGATACGAAAACACTGGTCCGAATTCGAAAGTAATGATCTTCCACGAATTCTAGCAGCGATAAGAGATGAGAGTTGACTCTGGCAGGAAATCTAGCATTCGCCACCGTTAAGGACCTAATAAGAGTCTTGTTGCCGTGCTTACAGCCTACTTCGACGAAAGCTATAACCAGCACACGCCAAAGAATTCTAGTGATCCGCTTACCTACACGGTTGGGTGCTGGGTTTCAGAATTCGGCCAATGGAAGAAGTTCCATCGGAAGTGGCGATCTGCTCTGGGTAGTGCCGACATTGAATGGTTTCACATGTCGGAATATGAGAGTCGGCTAAATGACTATGAGTATTGGCCGGACTTAAAACGGATCGGCGTGCTTAAACGGTTACATCGCATCATCAAAGACCACGCGATTCAAGGTGTTACCGTTTCGGTCAATTGCGCTGACTTTGATGAAATTATCCGCGACACGGTTTGGAGCCGAACCTTCGGCAAAAGTTACTACGGTTTTGATGTCCGAATGATTTTGAAGTTTATTGCCGAATGGGCGGACGAACAAAATATTCACGATCCGATTCACTACGTATTTGCCGAGCTAAAAGGACAAGGCAACGAACTGGATAATATTTTCAGAACATGTCTAAAAAACCGTCCTATTAAGGAATGGATGCGCCTTACTGGAATGTGGACTAAGGGTTTAATGCGTGACGTTACACAGTTGCAAGCCGCAGACATAGTTGCGTACGAACTTAACAAAAGAACCGTAAACGAAATTAGCGGCGGCAAAAGGTTTGTGCGGCAATCCCTGGAAAACCTCGCGGCGGGAATCTATGAGAATCGACTTGCTCCGCTTTACTTCGGACGTAAAGAACTGCTGCATCTGATCGAAGTAACGCGAGACGGTAAACCGCGCGCGTGAAAATAAACTCGCATAGCGGGCTAACATGCGAGCTAGATTAGGTTGTTCTTTATCAAATATTCGCGGCCCTTGTGCGTCAGGTTGTGAATGCTAGCCTCCCCAAACGCGGAAAAGGCAGTGATGTATTTGAGGTTAACTAGGTTTTGAAGATGAAACACGGCCCGCTGCAAATGGAGTTTGAAAAGCTCAGCAATGGCTTGCGCGGTGAGGCTCTCGTGCGCGGATATTGCTTTTAGGAATTCTACTTCTACCTTATCGAGGTCGTTTTTATGCGTGAGTTTTTCTATTTGCTGTTTAAGCTCTTGGTTGTCCACCTTCGCGTTGTGAAGGTCATCCTTGAGAATCGCATTCTCCGTCTCCGTCGCGGCGTACTTTGCTTCCAGTTCGGCTATCTTTTCCCGAAGCAAAGGATTAACCGGCAAACCCTTGAGAATGTCATCAAACAGTCCCATGGCGGTTAATCCCTCCGTGTCCGCTTTCGAGGCTTTTTGCGATGTTCATGTTTTGCCAGTTCTTTATCTAGTTCTTTCTTAGGCACAGCCATTAAGGCTTGAGCCAGCCTCTTGAATCGTTCAGAGGGCTGGCCCTTGTAAAACTCAGGTGGTAACTTGAGCACATCTTTTCTCTCATTTAATTTCGATAATTTTCGTTTCGCCTACAGCCGTATCAATCTTCGCTTTGACCTCGTCGAGTTTTTTGCAAACTTTATAACTCCATCGGCCATAACTTCCATCTGCATTCACGGACATTGAAGCATCCCATGCTCTGAGGGACTGCTCTACAGTGTCCAAGCCAAAGCTAAGCTCGATGGGGATATCGGGTGGCGCGTCGGAGTCTCGGTACCGGGCGTATACACGATCAAAGAGTAACGCGTCGCGCTTCCAATGGGCCACGCGCTCGCTGGCGGTTGAGTAGGATTCCCCGTATCCGTGCGAAAACACGCACGTTTCTCCTGGTCGTGGGAGGCGTACAAGCCATCGGTCGGAATCAGGTGAATGTGACATCTGGTTAACCGTCAAGCCGGGCACCCCTTGAAGAGCATCTAACGCTGCGCTTCAAAGGCGCATGTTATGTCAAGCGGACAATCTTTGGGAAGGTCGTTCTTGTCGTGGAAGGACCGCAGACGCCAGTTAGGGCAAATCATCGAGTGACTTCCAACCATCGTCACTGTCGGCCTCACATCATTGCCCTTCACAAAACTCCAGACTTGGCACCGGATGACCCCAATCGTCAACTCGGATTAGGCTGTGTGGCGTTGCTGGGGTGAGGACAATTGACGCCCTTTATTTACGTCTGCTTAAGTGGTATAAGCCTCTCGTTCCTCGCGCTAATATGGATCATACAAACCTCGTACAACCAAAAATATTCCTAAACGGAGTTCTACTCTTATTGCTGGTGCTACCCGCGAGCATGCTTGCTAGGGCTCAGCAAATTACTGCTGCTAAAAGTCCGACGTTGGACGGTGTCGCCGAGGGCGTAGTAGTTAACGGGGATTTGGCTCTCAAAGTCTCTTCGCGCAAGTCGGGAGCGACCTTCATTTTTGGGGCGAAGTTGGATGATGAGCGGGCTTTAGCCTTCCAGGTCATGCACTGGCATATAAGTCTTTTGACCGACCCCGGACTGTTGTACGTCACCAAGACCCGTATCGCCTTTATTCCCGAGGGAAGTAAAGAGCACCAGTTCAACGTCCTGCGGTCGGAGGTCAAAGAGGCAAAATCGTCGAGCAAGAGATTCCCGCTTAATCTTGGGCACTATATCTTGATCGATGCAGCCGGAGGTGAAAAGCGGTTCGCGCTGTTCTACAGCGGAAACTGGGGCGGCCCACAGGGTGATCACGGAAAGCCGGTCTTAGAGTTTTTCGACATCGCGGTGAAGGATTTCGAAACTGCGCTCAATGAGTTTGATCGGCGAACAGCGGCAGCTAGGGGCCGAGCCGAGCGAGCTGCGACCGAAGCTAAAGCGAAAGCAGAGGAAGAAGCGGTGCGAGCGGCCCGCGAAGCGGCAGAAGCGCGTACCCGGGCTACGGCAGATGCACGCGAATGGGAGGGAACCCAAGCCGAGATTCGACAGAGAGAAACAAGCGACGCCGAGCACGCCACCAAACGTTTCGAACAGGCCCTCGGGATGCAGTCGTTTAGGCTCTCACCCAAAGCCGCCTCCGCTGCACAGAATGCCCTCAGATCCCTTCGAAAACTCGCAGGTGCCACGCAAATCGGCGTAGTTCGCATGGAGTATAGCTCTCGGCTGATCGACGTTAAGTCGGACGTTGACGAGGCCGGGACTAGTATTCCGGACGGCGCCTTGAACGACGAATTGCAACTTGCGCTACGAGCATTCGTGGACGCAAATCGCGCTTGGAACGAGATGATTGATCACGACTTCCTAATGACAGCATTCGAACCGGGAAGGACGTTTCAGGTTCGATACACAATCCCGCTTGATAATGGACTCGCGCGGAGGAACCAAGTGTTGAGCGTCATTTGGCAGTCGGCGCGGGAGCACTTGGACCGCGCGTCGAGGTTACTCGAACACACAGTAGTGAGGTAAAGGCAGACCGGCACTGTGAAGTTGATCCTAACCAAAGTTGATGTTCAAAATCTAGCCTCAGCTTTATGACCATTCAGAAACTCGGTGCGCACAAGTCAGCGACAATCCTTACTGCGAAATATCCATGCTGGAGGCGAGTTGCAAATCGGCGCTGGTTAGGGTCTTACTCAAGAAGTATGGTTTCTGCTATCGTGAAGCAAAGGTCAACCTCAATCGTTGGTCAATCCAAACGGTTTGTCTAGCTCTGTCAATTGAAACTATTCCCAATCAGGACTACTACGGAACGCTCGAAAGGTTTTTTTGATTCGAAAACCCCACGGGCGTTTGTTTTTTGAGATCGAAAAGATTGTATAAGGAGGAAATATGGCAGGTAAGAAAACAGTTAAGCCGGGTGAAAAGGTCCAAGATTCCGGTATTTATAAAGGCACTAAGGGGGGCAAGAAAACGACACTCGTTAAAGGTAAAACCGCTCCGCCTACTACCAAAAAGGGTGAAAAGAACAAACAGAAAGTTGATACCAACCCAAACAACTAGTTAGTCATTAGATGCGACCAAACCGTTCCCGTCGCAACCCAAGCGATACTTTGAATTTCATCGAGGCGTAAGAGTAGCACGGTAGGCTCAACGCCATCTTTTTCTAGCCGAAGGTAACAAGTGTCTACCTTCGGTTTGTTTTTGCCTTAACAAATGCCGCGCTAATAACGCAATTATTGCCGCCGTATTCTTGCTTGATAATCTCAGTAAAAGTTAAGCCGTTTTCTGTCCAAATACTCTCCCTTGAATCAGTGTTTTGCGGCCCACTCGATCCCTGGTTCGCCTCTTTCGTTTTCATTTGCTGGACTTACCTTTCATTAGGTAGAATTCGACCAGCAACGTTCACCCTATCAAAAGTAAACGGCGAGCAAGGGTAATACCTTCTCGCCGTTTAAGTTTTCAGAGCACCGAAGGAGGTTATTAACTATGTCAAGTGATGAGATAGATAAAATCCTGTCTCGCATTGGGACGAAGGTCAATTACATATTTCCAGGAGACGAGAAATCGCAACATGGAATCTTAACAGATAGGTCTGTTTTTGAAAGTCAATATGGCGGTGCCGTGCCCTATTGGGATGTGGTTGATCTGATTGAGTTTGAAGGGGGAAAAGAGCGGGAATGTATACGGATTGGCTACTATCGAAAACCAAGACAAAATTTGAACTGGGGCAGCCAAACAACAATTACAGAGACTTTATCAGGCTGGAAAGGACTGCTCGTTAAGGCCGCACGCGAAAAGAAGTGGTTTCGTGCCTTGCTTGACGATGTGATGAGTGAACTAGAAAAGTCAGCAACACACTAACGGAGCACTACCCAAAAATCGGGTAGTGATGCATTTTCAATGTTGAACAGTCAAGATAGTTGAACGGCTGAAAATCTCGCGTGGTATGATCCTTTCATGCCAGCAAGACGCCCACCAAAGGACGCAAACCAACTTGCCCGTTACATTATCGAAGTGACCACCGGCGAGACGGAGAAGATCGAGCCACCGAAGAAGAATCCTCAGATTGTGCGTGAGGCGAGAAAGAAAGACAAAACTCGGCCCCGGCGCACTCTGAAAAAAGACTGAACTATTTCTTCCCTGTTTCTTTGGCTTCCCCGGATTTTGCTCTTGCGATCATTCTCTTAACTTCCGAATTTGTCTCAGTAGGAATCAATTGAACTTCCGGGTGCTTGGTGGCAAATACTCTGAATATTTCATCTGCGAAAGCCTGACCGATACTCACAACTTCTGAGAAGTTAAGAATAACAGTCTTGAATAATTCCACTCGGGCTAGGAGCCTTTTGGCTTGAGATCTGGAAATTAACTGTTCATTTCCATACTGGGCGAGTTTGACTGGAACGACGGTCTTGTCGAAGCGATAATCGTCACCGGAGGCGTATTGATCAAAGATTTTCTTAGCCGTTCGTGAAGTGTGATTATTTAGTTTCATCCATACCGCTGTGCCCGACTGAAACTTAGTTCTTTCCAGAATCCAATCTTCGCCAGTCTCGAATTCATGAGTAAAGAAAACTCCTCCAGAAAGAATATCGAACTTATCGAACATTCTCGAAGCGAAAAAGATTCCCTCCCCAGTGTGATGCACGGGATCAGTGGTGAGCTTGCCCTTCGAGAGTTCGAGAACCGCATGGCGTTCGTCTAACAACTCCATAGCCATCTGTATTTTCTTGAAGATTCCTACCCCGTTATCCATGAGTGCTATTTCCGTATCTATCGCGGTTCTTGCGATGTGAACGTAAATTTCAGAGCCGCCTGAATGTTCAATGGCATTATTAAACATCTCCGAAAATCCATAATTCCAAATACTCAAAACGTTTTCCAACTGCGGCCCAAGCACGGGGCCGATGTCGTTCCTCCAAATTACATCTTCCTCTAAACGCGCCGTGGAAAGGTTGTATGTATTCTGCCATTCGATCATGGCGGCCAATTTATAAACACGGCTTCGGGTCTGCCCTTGAACCGTAAGCGCCTTTTCATCCACTAACCTCTGTAGATGTTTGTTAATCGCCTGGCGGGTGATGTCGAAGCGATCAGACGCGATCTTACCAATGTCACTTGGATGCTCTTTGATCTTTTCGAGGATAAACCGTCGAATCGCTTCTCCCCGCGCTCGCACTCGTACCATCGTTAGAAACCCTCCCAACAATTATTGTCAACCTTAAGCCAGATATTGTCAACTCTAGGCTTGACGATTGTCAACCCAATGCCGTAGTATTGTCAACGATACGAGAGAGATTGTCAACCTTAAAGGCGGGCCACAAAATGAACAAGCTTTCAACAGCCAAGCGCGTACAAATCATCTCGGCTCTAGTCGAGGGAAACTCGATCAATGCCACGTCACGAATCGTCGGTGTAAGCAACAACACGGTCTTAAAACTCTTGGCCGACATTGGCGATGCCTGCGCGATCTATCAGGACAAGGTGTTTCGCAATCTCAAATGCAAGCGTATTGAGTGCGACGAAATCTGGTCGTTTGTTCACGCGAAGGAACGTCACCTAACGCCAGAGCTGCAAGGTGTCTTTGGTTATGGTGACGTTTACACCTGGGTCGCCATTGATGCGGACTCCAAGCTTGTCCCTTGCTGGAATGTAGGCCGACGGGATGCGGAGTCAGGCATGGCGTTCATCAAAGACTTGTCCGAGCGGTTAGCCAAGCGTGTGCAACTCAGCACGGATGGTTTCAAAGTTTACTTGACCGCAATCGAGGAAACTTTCGGAGCGGATATTGACTATGCGATGATCGTCAAGATTTACGGTCACACTGAGGATGATGCCAGCAAGCGGTATTCTCCGGCTGAATGCATCGGATGCGAAAAAGAAGCGATTAGTGCGTATTCCGGCGATTGTGA
>DIYZ01000263.1:0-1937 GCA_002427845.1 Chloracidobacterium sp. UBA6041
AGGTGGTACTGACTTCATGTCATTGTAACGAAGCGATTGTCAGTGTTTGATCCTCGAGATGCTAGTCAAACTGCATCAGTACCTGTTTGGTGGTACTGGTTCTATTAGTGTGTTGGTCGTTTACGGGTCAGGATTCTAGCGATCTTTGGCCCGTAAGTGATAGCCTTCCGGCATGGCTGATATGCCCCCTCCAGTCCTCAAACCAACCCTCAAGCCGTCCGACATCTCTCAAGAGTCATTCACGGTCGAAGCCGTGTCGGTTGTTCGCTACTACGGAAAGGTGCTCTACCGCGCCGGAAAGGAAACGCGCCAATGCTTTGAGCTTACCAGGAGGGCCATTCTAGTGGGCGCGGCGATCTATTTTCTTTCGGTCTTACTCGGCACGATCATTCTCTCCCCCGATAAGATTTTTCAAGAGATACCTGGATTCATTACTTGGCTCTTAGGTCTAGGTATCTTTATCGTAGCGCTGTTTGGTGTAAACCTCATCCGTGCTCCGCATCTTATTGATCGCGAGCAAGTCACCAGAATACAAGGACTAGAAGAAGCGCAAGCCGCTGAGATAGACATAGCCCACCTACTCCATCGTTTAGCACTTTTGCATCACGAGGGCCAAGTGTATTTCCTCGCAGCAAAACATGGCCAACAGCTAGTATCCGAGGATGACATAATGGACTGGGCAAGAAGGGTTCATCCGATTCTCCGCGAATGGAAGGGCCTAGCTTGTCAGAGCGAGTTTATCTATTGCACTGAAAAACTGCCCTTTGATGAGAAGTACGCATCCTCAGTGCGGCATCGGAAGCGGTGCGGGTTCTTACATCCTCGATTGGAAATGATCATGCGTGAAATGAAAGAAATGGAAAAGAACCATTATCTAAGTCGCGCCCTCATAATGTCAGCTAGCGAGCAATTCCCGCAAAGTCCAAACATGTCCCGTCAGTCCTGATTCCATTGCGGGAGTGCAACGGATCGAAGAATGGATCCGGCAAAAATTGTAGTAGGCGAAATACAGACTAAGCGCGGCGTGTAGGTTCTCCCACTTTTTGCTGAAAGCATTTGTCAGGCGGGTCAGTCTTTTATCTACCGGGTTTCTTCTTACTGAAAGTGCTCAATTCGTCAAGCCCAGACAACGAACGGCCCAATGCCATCAGGGGATCACCCTATAACATTGCGCCGTCGTTTTTAACCCGATGTCTCACGTTGGTACCCACGCGCAACACTCGAATCTATGACTCGGAGTGTAAGTGGAAGATAAAACCTACGTCAATAAAACGATGTGAGATAAAACAATAAGGGCGTCACCGCCTCATGAACGGCAACGCCCGGACTCTATCTTTGGAGACAGAGCCGCATCGGATTTGTTTGCAAGTCTCTCTTTTTCCAGAAATCTCCTCTGCCGCCAAAGTCATGATCGTCTTCGAGGCTGGTTACCACACGCCTGGCGTTTGCCTATCGGTCGCATGAACATTGCCCGCGTCTGGGGCACTGGCCAATCGGGGTGCTCAGTATCTGAATTCTCGGTCCAGGACGAAGACCTTTACGGTTTCACGCTTCACGCCGTCATGGGCCATCGCTGCAGCCGTGGCGGGGGACTCGAAAACCTTGAAGTACTTGTCCAAATCGGATGGCTCGGCGTAAATGGCTATTTCGTTCTTGTCGGTCGTCGTGAAGTAGCTCACCGTCGAACTCATGCTACGGAGCAGCTCACCGTGGGTGCGGAATCCCTTCTCCCACTTGACCGAATCCTCAACCTGCGCTGTGATCATGACACGTGCCATAGCGGCCTCCTAAATGCTGTTGATTTGACCCATAACAGTCTTCGAGTCAAGGGATTGTACAGGACGTGCTATTCCGTCTCTCGGAGCTTGGTAAGCCCGACGGAAAGGTTTGTCGGACGGGGCCAATTGAAACGGGAAGCCGGCTCGCCCAGCCATGGG
>DIYZ01000263.1:2161-11565 GCA_002427845.1 Chloracidobacterium sp. UBA6041
TCAGAGGCTGACCGTCTCCTCCTCCGCAATCATGACCACCGGGGGACCGCCGTTTGAAATCTTCTGAGCGTGCGCGAGCGCATCTTGCCCATCTCTCGATGCGGCACACGCTTGGAGCGCAGCCAATGAGGGGAAATGGATTTCGGCGATCCGGTGAAAGGCGGGCGCACTGGTTGGCGAGCCAGTCGCCTTTGAGAGAACGGCTTTGGTGGCACCGGCGCGCTGAAAAATAGCCGCCGCCATTGGAATGTGTTCGTTGCTGTACGCACGCTCAAACGCGTCGAGATCCTTCGGTGGCGGATACATGACAATTAGTTTCGCTCCAGCCATTTCTGATCCTCCTGTGGCGCTGACTTTCCGAATCCTACCGATATATCGTTCTCCCGCTCAAAGCTTACCCTTTAACCAGCAGTACCTCGTTTAGAACAAGCTGGAATTTTTGGTTGCTGAAGGAGAACTCCCATTACGTCTCCAAGCTCATCATCAAAAGTTGTTCTTCATCGGTGGAAAGGTTGCGGCCTATTTCTTCTATTAGTGATGATCGGCTGCGGCGTTTCCTCTTCCAACAACAAAGCTGTTCGCGAAGTTCAAAAGGGCGATCCCGCACATAGCGACGGCCTCGAAGCAATCATCCAAGGGCGCCTCACGCATTGTGCCTTGCTTCTATTCCAATCTGAAATAGAATCAACAAAAACCGAAAAAGGCCAAGCCCTCCCACAAGCTTAGCCTTTTCTTCACAGCTTTAGGAGTTAATTTAGAGAGACGGCAGGTAATTCGACAGCCCATAGGGGGCGACTCGGGCCGCTCTGTGTTGCTTAGTGCGTCTGCGCCTTGGCCAGTTCGTAGTTGCCCTCCCAGCTGCACTCGAGCTCGGTCTCCGATTTCAGCACCGTCTTGAACTTACCGCCGCCAGTCAGGCCGCGGAACTCGCCATCGCCGCCGGAGAATTTATAGGTGCCCTCAACGGTCACGGCGCCGCCCGCCGCGGTGACCTTGCCCTCGAACGTTCCCCAGTCGCGGCCCTTATCCCCGTGGACGTTGTTGTAGTATCCGTGCTGCGAGCCCTGGCCGTTGAGCAAGTCGGTAACGCCCCAGTAGGTAATCTTCGAGTCGTCCCACAGCGGATCGGCCGATTTCTGCGTGCCGCTAATCTCGGCGATGCTCATCTCGTGGTTGGGTTGGTCGGTAAGTGGCATTGCGGACTGCTTCGTGATTTTTCCGGAAAAAGATCCTTGTATGGAAGGCATGCCGTCTCCTTTCCTTTCTTTGGTTGCTTGTCTGATGGATCGTGCGAATTGTGGACCACTGCTTCCTCCGCTGTCAACGGAATCAGGGCCGCGTTCGCCTTGGTGAGTGGTCACATAACCCCAGCTCAGGCAGTCCGGCTTAAGCCGGCCACACGGTTGAGTTGCCCCGGGGCCTCTCTTGTCCCTATCAGCGCAAATACCCGGGCGCCCGGCCCCGCAACGGACCTGCCCCTTTGCCAGTTACTCTACAACTCCTTGACGAACTCTTTGCACTCCCGCCGACAAATCTGCATCTAAGAAGCCGTCCCCCCAACTTTTGGCATTCTGAATTGCGATTCCATTGGAGCCTAAGATGAAGATGCAGGTATTCAGGAACAGCGCTGCGCTCTTCCTTGTCACGTGCCTGGTAAGTTTTGCTACGACAACACCACGGGCACAAGCTTGGCAAACCAACGAAACAGGGACTTCTAAATCATCGGGAGATAGCCCGCCAATTGATGTCGAGAAGATCGTTCGCGCATTTACCGCCAAAGAAACGGAATTTCGCCACGCACTAGCGGAATATGCTTTTAAGCGAGATGCGACTGTTCAGACGATAGGTATGGGTGGACAAATCACCGGCGAGTACCATCGGACCTCTCAATTTGTCTTTAACGATAACAATGAACGGTTCGAGAAGATTACATACTTTCCTCTGCCCACACTCACTGAACTTTCTGTCACGCAAGAGGACCTCGAGGATCTCGGCGGAGTCCAACCTTTTGCCCTCGAAGCATCGAAACTTGCCCAGTACGACTTTAAGTATTTTGGCAAAGAGCGACTGGACGAACTGGACACCTACGTCTTCGATGTCGCACCTAAGATTGTTCCAAAAAAGGTAAGCGAGCGTTTCTTTCAAGGTCGCATCTGGGTTGATCAACAGGATCTACAAATAGTCAAAGTGCGGGGGAAAGGTGTGCCAGAAGGCAATCAGCGGTTCCCTGTATTTGAAACCTACCGGCAACAAGTTGACGGACACTACTGGTTCCCTACCTATACCTCCGCTGACGATGAATTGATATTTCCCAAAGGTGACTCCGTGCATCTGCGAATGGTGGTTCGTTACACGGATTACAAACGCTTTCAGAGCAAAGTGAAGATTGTGGATGTAGGAGATTCAGAGGAACTCAAGTCGCAGCCGACACCCAGCCCGGCGCCAAAGAAGCCGTAACAGGAGTCTCAATTAGGTGGAATAACACGTCACCTCGTTACGAATCCGCCGACAGAAGTGGGAAGACTTCGCGGCGGTGGCGACGGTTTCTTTGGCTGATTTCTAGCCTCGGTGCTACATTGACAGACCTCTCAAATAAGCCTACAAGTAGCTTATTCTCCCCTAACATTTGGAAGGAGCATACAGATGAAGAAACTTTGCGCGCTACTTGCGCTCATGTTCGTTCTGTCTTTCGCCGGGGGAGCCTCTGGTCAAGACAACCGCAACAGGCGTGATAACCGGAGAGGCCAAGACCAGGCGGGGCGGGACTCAAACAGGAACTACAACCGGGGGGAGAACACGGGTCGGCGTCGCCATCGTCGCCATCGTCATTACCATGCCAACAGCGGACGCCGTGATAACCGCCCTAACGACAACAGGCACTAATGACGCTTAGTAGTTTGTTAGATACAAAGACTGAATAGCCTGCCTAGCGCCCCGCTTGCTCAATTCGTCGGCTTCGGTGTTGTTCTCTCGGTTGGTTCAGATTAGCCGCACGTCCTGGTTAGGAGTCAGCCCTTACCCAGTTTCTGCTTACGTCAAAAATCTCATCGGGCTTGAAGTTTGCGGCGATGAATTTTCGCAACTCACTTAGAGCTTCCGAGAAGCTGGAATTCATGGCTCCGTTTTCGATGTCTATATCAAGAGGCTGCTATAGCGCCGCCGGGCCGCACGTCCAACTCGCAGACTGGATTCGTAAACCCGTGCGGACCCTACGACTGCGCCACCTGCTTTGGATCGGTCCACGCTTTGAACACGACCTCACGTGGCGCATCGAACACGCGTGTGATTACGATCTCCCGGTCTGCAGGATCCTTGCGGCCTGACCTTTTCTTATCAAGCCAGAATGCCATGCCGCTCACTACGATTGGAATAAATATGTTCGATACAGCAAAGAACTTAACTGGCGGTGCAGGCGCGAACACTTAGCCGTAAACCTGGAAGATCGAGAGTACTAACAGCAAAAGAGCGAGTCCAAATTCTTCGGTCGAGAAGGGACTGGCCCGCCGCCACTATGGTCGGTTGCGGGGCTTTTACCGCGCCAGAGAACTAAAACTTCAATCGAAAAGAGAGTTGCAGTCTTCGCGGGGGTTGCGCGGCAATGGCTTGACCGAAGAAAGGCGAACTAAGATTGCCGATAAGGCTGCTGTAGTTCACCTGGTTGAGAACGTTGAACGCATCCACCGCGAAGGTCGCTTTCACCCCTTCATCTTTCTTCTTGCCTTTGCGCACGGAAAAATCTCGCGACCAACGCAGATCGAGATCGGCGTAGGCCGGGCCCTGCAAACTGTTTCTTGGCACGCCAGCAGGACGCGCGTTCGCGGTGCCAGTGTGAAACTGATCGAGGCCCGTGGTTAAGGTGTAAGGCAGTCCGGAATAAAGCGACACAGAGACACCAAGATTGAACAGTTTCCCGGGGTTGATGGTCCCGAGCATCTCAAAACGATGACGGCGATCAAAATCGGAACGGCCCCACTCGCCGGAAAGATCATAAGCGTTGGGCGGAAAGTAAGTGATGCCGCTCGTGTTGTCGTGGGCCGACGATAGGCGATATTGCGCCATGCCGTTGAAGAAATGGGTTACCTTACCTCGCAAAGTGATTTCGAGTGAGTTCGTAACCCGTTGCCCCCGCGACTCGATCTCGCGCAACACTCCGATCGACGAATCGGGTCGGATAGAGTAGCCAGGCGGCAAGGGCGCGTTGATGTCGCGGGAACTAAATTGATCCACTCCCCGAGAACCCAGATAAGTAATTGCTAATGTAGTTGATTTTTGAAGCTGCCTTTCCAGGCTGAAGCTGTACTGAATGGTGTAAGGAATGTTGATGTTCGGTTCTAATCGGGTCACGCTGACAGGTTGAGCGGTAAGTGTTTCGTTAGCGCCCAATGGATCAGGATAGCCGGGGTTCACAAGCACATATTGTCGCAGTCTTGATCCATTGAATAGCAGGATATCCTGAATCGGCCGAGCGCCGGAACGATCGGAGAAAATCCCGGCACCCCCACGGAAGACCGTCTTCTGACTGTTGCCTGGAGCATAAGCAAATGAGCAGCGCGGCGCAAAATTGTTGTTGTCATGAAAATAGTTCTGCCAGTCATAGCGCAACCCAAGCGAGAGCATGAGATTCTTGCGTAGATGGTATTCATCCTGGGCAAACAAGCCGATAACCTTTTCGAGAAAAACGATGTGGCCGTTCCCTTGTTGCTGCACAAAGGAGAAAGGACGACCTTGGGCATAATCGGCCAAAGTCGAGAAGTAGAAAGTGCCCGCAGAGTTGCTGTTGTTGTCAAAACCGCGACGGCTCAGGTCCGGAACGTTAATGCCGCCTTTGATGAAGTGCTTGCCGGTGGAATAGGAAAGCATCTCCATCAACTGCGCATGATATTCCGTCCGCAGATAATCGGCCTGCGCACCGCCGCCGGTAAAAGCGTCAAGCACGACGATTCTACGATCACGCGTGACGCTTTCGGCGGACTGCTTTTCAACGCCGAGTAAAAGACGAAAATTATTAACCAACTTAGGTGAGAGCACGGTCTGCTGACTGAAGGTAATCTCCTCCTCCATGTTGTGCGAATTGACGCCGGCCTCGGGAAGCGTAGTCCCACCGACGTTCTGATTGTTCACACCTTCAATTAGTAATGATTCGCGAATGGAAAAAGTATTAGTGTCACTGACGGCGTGACTAATCTGACCCGCAAGCAGCAAAGTACGCGACGGCGCTGGGACGTTTGCCCGGATAGCTCCCGCTGGTCCCTCGGCTACGATTACTGATTGAAGATCCTCGTCTTTACGACTCACTGACAGCAAAAACGAAGTCTTCTTGCGGCGGTGCACCGGCCCGCTTAGATAACCTTCATAAATACGCCGCTGCTCGGGAGGCCGTGTCAATGCAAATGGATCGCGAGCGTTGAGATGGGCGTCGCGAAAGATAAAGTTGAAAGTTCCGTGGTATTCAGGTGAACCGGGTTTGGTGGTCACCTCGATGCGACCGCGACCTGGCCGCTGATATTCCGCCGAATACGGATCCTGATTGATTTTGATCTCTTTTATCGCCGAAGGAGAAACTCCGAGGTTGTTGACCTCCATTCCATTTACGACGAGGGTTACTCCGTTGGTCCCAACGCTGCCCTGGTCCAAAAAGCGCGACATGGTGGCAACATAGTCCTGATCGAACACTGGCAGATTGCTAAGTGATTGCTCAGTCAGGGCGACTGTGTCTTTGTTGTCGCTGGCTTCGGTGCTGATCTTTGCTGGCTCGCTGGTTACCGTAGTCTCCTGACGTAGGGTTGCAATTGCCATTACAACTTGCAAAGGAGCGGGGGGCTGCGCAGCGACGCTCACATCGACGGTGGCCGACTCGAACCCTTGAAAGGAGACTTGAACTTGATACTTACCGGGAGGAACTCGCTGGAATTGAAAACTGCCGGACTGATCCGTAGTCGTAGACTGTTGCCTAATGTTCTCTGCGCTTAGTTCAACCCGCGCACCGACGATGGCGGCGCCTGCCTGATCCTGGACCACTCCCGAGATTGAAAAACGCGCAGACGGTGACTGCGCCTGGGCAGTGGTAGAGCCAATCAGAACCAAAGCTGCAAGCCATACCGCACGACTCATTGATTTAACGTTCTCCAGAGTACCCTACTGAAAGTGTCTCAGAACAAAACCGACGAATCGAATCAATAAACCGAGACTCGTCAAGGTCGAGTCGCGATTATACCATCCGCCACGACTTCGTCATGCTGGAACAGTCGGACGCGAATGGCCCTCAGAGTCGGTTACTCGCTTAGTATCCATGTATAAAGAAGCTTCCACTCTGGCAACACCCCTCGGAACAATTGCCACGTTTGCCAAGGAAGGGAACGGATAGGAGAGATTGAGATGCCCGAACCAAGAGCCGAAGGCGATGCCACAAAATCCGGCAAGCTGCCGAGCGTGCCGAATATCCCGCCAACACCCCCCCAGGAACCATCACCATCTCAGCCGGAGAAGAAGCAGCGGCACGTCGCACATTGCAGCGAGCATTCATTCAGTCTCTCATTTCTTGACCTTTAAGGCGGACGCCCGCTTTATGAGGCAGAAATGGCGTTTGCCCCATAAAGAGACTCGGAAACGGGCTTTTGAGGCCAAGCTACTCCTAACTCCTAACGGCTTTGCCTCATAAAACGGATTATGGGTCGATTTATGAGGCGTCCGGCATTTTGCCTCAAAAACCATCTACTCTCGAGCCGCGTTGGAAGGCCTTGCGGTGCAGTAGTCGCGCAGCTTCATAGAATACGTGTATCGTTCGGGTTGAAAGGTGAGGTTCTTTCGTTTGGCGCCAAGACCGTTGCGCGAAGATACATGAGAGCTTTGTACCATGAGTCTATTGCAAGGCCTTTTAGAAAATCGCCGATGTTCATTTCTGCATTTCTCCAAGGCCTAACGCCCCGCATAAGCCGACGCGAAGGAGCGTAGCTCCGAAGACGATAGCCGACATTAGAGGCCGCTCCCTCGCGCTGGTTGACGGAAGATCCGTTCTTCTACAGACGACCTCCGGGTACTATTCGACGAATTCGGTCATATGAGCTGGCACAGGTCGTGTCGGCGTTCCGGACTGTGGGACGAGACTTGTGCGGCTTGTCGCGATCCTGCGCATTCGCAAGGGCGCATCGGTCGATTGGCCCCCGAGGCGGTCAAATCCTGAACCAGCTCACGCGCCTCTGCGACCTTCGGCTCGAGCGCCACCGCCGCTGCGCGAGCGTGCTCGATCGCAATTTCCGCTTCGCTATGTTTGGTTGGCATATTCCAAAGTGATTACTACTTTGCCTCGAGCGTGCCCTTCTTCCAGATAGCGGATAGCCTCTGGCACTTCACTCAACGTGTAACACCTGTCGATGACTGGTGTTACCTTTCCGGCCGCCATGAGCTCGCGCATGATAGTCAGGTCCTCCTTGCTGAGTTTCGCCATAAACGTGACGAACTTCTGGCTCACGAAGCGTGACAAAACAAGCTCTGTGATCAGATGAGCCAGAAGACCGATCATCGACCCGCCCAGGCCGACGATTCCGGCCCCGATATATATCCCCTTGGGATTTAAGACGCGCCTGCGCGCTGAGAACGAATGGTTCGCCACGAGGTCGAAAATCAGGTCGTAGTGTTGTCCACTTTTCGTGAAATCCTCTCGGGTGTAATCAATGACGCGATCTGCGCCGATGGATCGGACCATTTCAACGTTCCTCGTACTGCACACGCCCGTAACTTCCGCGCCGAACGACTTGGCGATTTGCACAGCGAACGTACCCACGCCTCCCGCCGCACCGTTGATCAAGACCTTCTGCCCCGGTTGAATCTTCCCCTTGTCGCGCAGACCCTGCAAGGCGGTGAGTCCCGCCACAGGTACAGAAGCCGCTTGCTCAAACGTCACGTTATCGGGCTTCGCGACCAATTTTGATTCGGAAGCGCACGCATACTCGGCAAAGGCCCCCTGGCACGTGCCGAACACCGCGTCGCCCGGTTTGAACTGCGTTACGTTGCTGCCGACCGCTTCGACCTGGCCCGCCACATCACGCCCAGGCCGATTGATCTTTGATTTGCTCAGCGCGGACAGGACGCGACGCATGAACGGATGTCTCAATAAGCCGGAGTCAAGTGGATTGACTGAAGCCGCGCGGACTTTGATCAAGACTTCCTTGTCCGCAGGAGCCGGCTTTTCGATCTCTTCACATTGAAGGACGTCGGGCGAACCATAGTCATGATAGACAATCGCTTTCATCAGTTTCGTCTACGAGTTTGCAGAACCTAAAGTTCGCCATTGAGCATCCGCCCACGATTGGGCGTGGGGCGTTTAGCTCAAACGCTTGGCGATTGGTATCCTCTCGCTACTCCTCTGTCATTTTGTGCGAGTCAATTCACCGCCCCCGGAGAGAGTCTTATTCCCAGGAAGCATGTAAGTAGCCTCCTCGGTGTGATGGTTGGCGTCGATCATGGTGAACACCATATGGTTCATCATCCCTCTTTCCGTGCTGCCGGAGACGTCGAGAAAATCGAATTCCACCGTCTTACCATTCGGCGAGATCTTGCCAACCATACGAGGCCGATTTCCTGCGTCGCAATAATGGGTCAAGAGCAAGCGATCTCCATCCACGTAAAACATGGTGATCGGATTGTCGGGTCTGCCGCTCCCAGTCGCCTCATGCAGGAGTGCGTTACCCGTGGAAGTCACGCGAATTGTGATTTGCACGGGCATGCCCATAAGACTGCCCTCCCAGGAACCCGCCAGACTTTTCATTTTCTCGAACGCCTTTTGTGCGTCGGACTGCGGTGAGGCCACGGTGGGGTGCGACATCTGAGCAACGGATGTCCCGTGGCCCATTGGCGCCAGAAGGCAGATCAGAAGTGCCGGCAGAAGTGTTCGCATTCGTACTCCGAATCGCTTGAAAGGCCGAGCAGTAGGACAGTGACCATGATCGTGAGATTTTCCGCGCTCGGTATCTTCTAGAGTGACGTTGACTGTATCTTGCATTTTCTTCTCCTTTAAATTGAAATTGGACTTCATCCTTGAACGCATTTCCTGAAATTGGGGGACAGGCGCCTTCGGCGGCTCCCTGGGACGACGCGACGGCGGGCGGTCGCAACAAGGATTATTAGAAGTGTCGGGTTTCGCATTGGTCCTTTTTTCAATGGTTTAATACGCTTAACCTATCGATGACGGAAACCAATGGACATGACGCGACGTATCAAGAACATGACCGTAGGTTGCAAGGAGCTAGCTGTAGATGCCTAACCCGACTGTTGCTGCCGGCTATCCCAAAGCCCTTCTGGATTTCGCTGTCTCGAGAGGCGCCGATCGCCAGATACTTATCGAGCGATCGCGTATCTGTCTTGACGATCTCAATGACCAGGACAACCGCATTCCCCTGGCGAATTAC
>DIYZ01000179.1:0-2255 GCA_002427845.1 Chloracidobacterium sp. UBA6041
CAAGTTTTCGAGCGGTAGTCTCCGGTACTGTGCGCCCGTCGCAATGACGACGGTGCGCGCCGGCACTCGCGGACCGTTGCCGATCTCGATTGCGTAGGGTCTGCGGTCGCAGGCTAACCGTTTGGCATCTTTCGCGATCAGCACCTGGGCGCCGAACTTCTGCGCCTGTGCATACGCGCGCCCCGCGAGGTCCTGCCCCGAAATACCAGTAGGAAAGCCAAGGTAGTTCTCGATCTTCGAACTCGAACCCGCCTGTCCACCCGGCGAGTTCGACTCCAGCACCAGGACATCAAGTCCCTCGGACGCCCCGTACACCGCTGCCGCTAGACCCGCAGGTCCGGCTCCGACAATGACCAGGTCGCGTAACTGGGTCTGGTCGATTCCCTCGTTGAAGCCGAGGCAGTCGGCGATCTGCTGATTGGCCGGGTTCCGGAGCACCACCTGGCCACGACAGATCAACACAGGCAGGTCCGTCACCGCGACGTTGAACCGATCGAGCAGATCCTGAACGTCGGCGTCACGATCGAGATCGATATAGGAATACGGATGGCCGTTACGCGTCAGGAACTCCTTGATGCGCAAAGTGCCAAGGGAATGACTCGACCCGATGAGAACTGCATCTCCGATTCCACGCGCAATTAGCTCCAACCTTCGGAGGATGAAAGCTCGCATAAAAATCTCGCTCAGCTCGCTATCAGTCTGGACAAGTGCCAGCAACTGCTCGCGATGGATTTCGATGACTTTACCGGGTTCGCCTGCGCGGATTCGGACGAGTCCTCGACGACCGGAGAGGATATTCAGTTCGCCCGTGAACGTCCCTGGTGCAATGACTGCCACGACATCCTCGGCATCTCCCGATGTGCGAACGATATTAAGGTGACCGCTGATGACGACGAAAAACTTCGTAGTGTGGTCATCCGGTTCAACGAGCGTTTCGCCGGGAACCTGCCGCACTCGTCCGTGCGCAGCAATGCGTGCCTGTTGCGCCGAAGTCAGCGTGGGAAACATGTTGTCGGCAGGTGACGCAGGGTTAGGCGGTGTCGTATAGGCCATAGCTATCTCTCCAGTTCGTCATCCCTACTAAGCGTAGAGTTCACGCCTGCTCTTCCTCTTCCTTCGCAGAAGGTCATTTCGCGAAAGTTCCACGTCGCAGATCCAGCAACGCCTGCTCGATCTCTTCTTCTGTGTTCATCACGAATGGGCCGTAGCGCGCGATCGGCTCGTTCAGCGGCTTGCCGGAAATCAGTAGAAAGCGCAAGCCATTTCCCAACGCACTGATCTTATTGTTAGCTCAAGAAGCGCGAAAAAATGTCGATGTGCGCTGTTGCTGCGGCAATAAACGACTCAGTTTTCGATCAATTGTAAGTTTAGTATAGCCCCGTTTTTTCTCGTCGGGAAAGGTGACGCAGAATGACGAAGAGCGCGGTTAATCAGTCAGTGCTGGTCCGGTGGATCCGGGAAAGCCTACTGAAGATGGGGCTAAGATGGTGGCGCGGTCGTCACGCAAATTGAAGTTGTCTTGTGGAGTAAAAGACAGCACGACAAACTAGAGTCCGTCGGACATAATAATTTGGCGCAACATAAGACTACGATTCATAACCGTTGGGTGGTGTCCTAACTTGAAATTCTCTGCGCCTCCTCTGCGCGCTCCGCGTCTCCGCGGTGACTGTATTCGAACCTATTAATCACCGCAGAGACGCGGACCGCGCAGAGAAAAACTGAGATTAGGATACGACGAACCGTTGCGACGGATTAATTTGGAGTAACCATAGCTAAAACCAGCTCGGAAGGTGAAATTGATCAAACTGCCGGAATCAGACGAAGACTTGTTGCGGGAGTGCGAAGTCGAGACGTTCCGTTCAAGTGGTCCCGGCGGTCAGCATGTCAATAAGACGGAAAGCGCGGTGCGGCTGCGGCACTTGCCTTCGGGTTTGGTTGTTACTTCACAGCAGGAGCGCAGCCAGCATCGGAACAAAGCGATGTGCCTGGAAAAGCTACGCAAGAAAATTGAGCAACTAAACTATCGTCCAGCCAAACGCGTCCCCACTCGCGTGCCGCGCAGCGCAAAAAACCGCACACTCGAACAGAAAGCCCGCCGCTCTCACATCAAACGACTACGCTCAAAGCCATCGACGGATGAGTGAGAACTTACGAGCTATGCGTTACAGAACCGCTCGCGGGTAGCGAGCGGATACTGGCATCCAACTGACGAGCATACGGGACTTCATCGTCGCTAACTTCCAAGTTGAGTGTGG
>DIYZ01000179.1:2419-2945 GCA_002427845.1 Chloracidobacterium sp. UBA6041
CCGCGAGCGGTTCTGTAATGCACCGGCTCGCTACACCTACTTGTAATTGCTCGGGTTTAGCTTCGATAAACCGCGAAACCTTTCTTCACAGTGACTCCTTTTCAGAACCTTTTGAGAGCGTTTCAGTTTTGGGCATAGCCCAAGCTTCGACTCGGCATCCTGGCAGAGTCGAGGGCTGACTTCATACTAACTTCGGACCCTACTTCAAGGTGATCTGCGGCTGCGAATCATCGCATCGTGTATCATTAGATAAAGGGAGACTGGCAATGATAACTGTCGCTAATCGCATCTACGTCAAGCAGGAATACGCCGACGCCTTTGAGCAGAGGTTCCGCGAGCGCGCCGGCCTCGTTGATAAGATGCCGGGATTTATTTCCAATCACGTGCTTCGTCCCGTTAACGAGGGCGACCCGTATGTGGTATTCACATTCTGGAACAGCCGTCAGGACTTTCTCAATTGGGTGCGTTCCGATGCCTTTGTTAAAGGACACGCACAGTCAGGCACGTTGCCAAAAGATGCGTTTTC
>DIYZ01000051.1 GCA_002427845.1 Chloracidobacterium sp. UBA6041
AGATGTGTATAAGAGACAGGGTACTGATCACTCATTACTCATTACTCATTACTCATCACTCATCACTCATCACTCATCACTCATTACTCATTACTCATTACTCCCCACTGATCACTGATCACTGAACATTAGTTAAGCAGCGCTTGCATGCGGTGAAGGCCGCTGGCTGCTTCGGTGAATCCGGGCTGCTGCTCGAGTGCCTTGCCATAGTGTCTGGCTGCTTCAAGATACTTGCGGCGTGTTTCGTAAATCCGACCAAGGTTGAAATGTGGAAACGCGTAAGACTCATAACGCGGCGCGAAAAGAGCACGTTTGAACCAGCGCACACTACTGTAAGCATCACCCTTGGCTAACAGATAACTACCAATGTCGTTATAAGGATTCCCCAGCGTCTCATCGACGCGGATTGCCTCCAAACATTCTTCAATCGCTTCGTCATAACGATTCTGAAAACTGTAAACCCAGCCCAGGAATGTATGCGCCTCCGCAGTTGGGTAAGTTTCGATCGAGCGTTTGTAAAGCTCTATCGCCTCCTCGAAGTTCTCAGCCAACTGCGCCTGATAGGCCTGCTGGAAAAGCTGCTTGGCTTCATACTTCGCCCCCGGCGAAGCATCATCCCGGTATTCGCTGTCTTTCATCATCTCTTCTTATTTTCAGTGTGGTTCCCGCCCCAGGCAGCCCGCGCGGGGTGATGTGCCGCCTCACTTCAAAACCGTGCTAATTGCAATCACTCTTCTGTTTCTGATCCTTATCCAGGCGCTTGATGCGACCGTCGGTTTTCGGCGCAATGATTTTCTTTGACGCGATCGCCGCTCGCAAAATTTCGGAATCAAACTGAGCTTGTTCCCGGGGAATAAGCAAACGTGCGCTTTTCAACATCGAGTATCCGTCTCCACCATCTATGGCAACGTAGTCGGTGGTCGCCAGCGTATAAGTTTTCTTCTCATCAAGTGGTCTGCCATTGATCGTGAGATCAACTATGCGCGAGCCGGGGGGACGAGTCGCATCAAATGTAAACCTTATGCCGGACACTTGCGGAAAGCGGCCCGGTTCCGCATCCTCCGCGCTACGCGCGACGCCGTGCTCCAGGGCCTGGCGGAGTGTTGCGCCAGTCAGTGCTAATTTTACTACCTTGTTTTTGAAAGGAAGAATCGACAGCACGTCTCGCTTTGTCAGCGGGCCGGAACGAATTATCTCGTCCGCGCGAATCGAGCCGCCATTCATCAACCCAACGTCAGCGCCCGTTGCCGTTCGAAAGGCATCGGCAATGAAATCTCCGATGTTGGTTTCCTGCGTTCGGCCGGCTGCGCTCCGGGCATCGAGTTCGACGGCAGTGCGGCCTGCGAACTGCGAAAGCTCCTTCAACAGTGCCCCATACTTGCGATAGATCGCAGCGAATCGCTGATCTTCCTTAATCTGCCGAGTTACGGGAATCACCTTCCAATCGATACTTTCGACAGATCCGGTAGACCTGGAAATGTTGAGATCGATCTGTCCGAGTTCGCGACCGTCAGCAGTCATTTTGAAAATCGGTGTGCCGCCCGCAGCCGACTCCAGCAGTGTGTGTTCGTGACCGCCGATGATCACATCAACGTCGGCGCAGCGCGCCACCTGCTTGTCTTCGCTCATCGAGAGATGTGTTAACGCGATTACTGTCTTTACGCCGCGGGCATGAATTTCCGCGACCGTCTTCCGCGCCGTTTCACAGGGATTTAGAAACTCCACATCCGGACCGGGGCGCGACGTAACTTTCGTTTCCTCTAATGTCAGCCCAAATATCCCGATCTTCACGCCGTCAAACTCACGGATCACAAAAGGGGGCGCGTCGCCAAACGGCTTACCGGTTTTTCTGTCAATCACATTGGCAACGATCCACTTGAAGTTTGATTCTTTCATACGCTGGCGCAGCACGTCGGGACCAAAGTCAAACTCATGATTGCCAAAAGTGGCGTAATCAAGTTCGGCGGCGTTCCAGGCGTCGATCATTTGGGCGCCTTGGTAAGTAATGGATTCAACGGAAGGCGAGATCGTATCGCCCGAAAGCAGGAGTAGAGTATGCGGCGACTGCTTCTGAATTTCTTTTTTCAAGGTCAAGACCCGCGCAATTCCTCCGTGGGCGCCCTGATCGACCGGAGCAAACTGGTAGACATCGTTCACTTGCAGAAGCGTCACTCGCACTATGCAGTCGGACTTTTGTTGCGCAGACAACGGGAAGATTGCTGCGAGCAAAAAGATCAGCGTCACTGCCATACGCCGCGGGGCCTGTTTGTCAACTCTCATCTGGTTGTTCTCCAATGTTGCTCATCAAAATGAGCGATGCGCGATCTTAACCGGAACTCTTCGCGCCATGGGCTGAGAAGCCTGGGTTACGTGCACCGCCCGTTGTCTTGCAATTATGATGGTATCGACTGGCTGAATTATACTCGGCCTATTGAAGCGAGGCGAAAGGCCGCGGGAGTTAGAACCGGGGAAACTCTGACAAAGCTATGTTGGCAGAAGAGACAGTTTTTTTAACGGGCTTCCCGGGCTTCATCGCCGGTCGTCTGCTGAAACTTCTGGCAACAGAAGCCGGCAGATTTTTATTACTCGTCCAACCCTCATTCGCCGAACGGGCCCAGGAGGAACTGAAAACCATCGCCGCGCAAGCCGGACGATCGCTGGCAGATTTTGCCGTCTTGCAGGGTGATATCACCGAGCCTGATCTGGGAATGTCGTTCGCTGACTTGGAGACCGCCCGGTCGCAGTCGACCGTTCTTTTTCATCTGGCAGCAATTTACGATTTGGCCGTCACTCGCAATGTCGGTATGCGCGTTAACCTCGGAGGCACGCGCAACGTCAACCAGTTTGCCCGTTCTTTGAAGCGGCTGTGCCACTATCATTACGTCTCAACATGCTACGTCGCCGGAAAACGGCGCGGCAGAGTATTGGAGACTGAATTGCAGCACGACGCCGGCTTCCGCAATTTCTACGAAGAAACAAAATATCTGGCGGAGATGGAAGTCGACGCGCTGAAATCGGAGATGCCGATTACGATTCACCGGCCGGCGGTCGTTTGCGGGGACTCGAAGACCGGAGAAACGGCCAAGTATGATGGCATCTACTACCTGATTCATTATCTGCTGAAGTGGCCTTCAGTTCTGTCCGCTTTCAACATAGGCAATAGTGATGTCACTTTGAATCTGGTCCCGGTTGACTTCGTCGTGCAGGCGATGTCGGTGCTCGCCGAAGACCCGCGTTCGTTGGGGAAGACTATTCAACTCGCTGACCCGCAGCCATTAACAACCCGCGACCTCTTCAACGCCATTGCGCGCTGCATGGCCGGTAAAGAATCGAGTATCACCCTGCCTGCTTCTTTGGTACATACTTCGCTCATGCTTCCGTTCGCGCCTGCGATTACAGACTTGCCGCATTCAGGCGTTCCTTATTTCTTTCTGAAGCAAACTTACGACACGGCCACGTCCAGCGAGTTACTTGCCCCTCACGGCATCTCCTGCCCGCCATTTGAGAGTTATGTCGGAGCTATTGTCGACTACGCAATGCGGCATCCAACGTTGACGCCGTAGGGCCCGCCTCGCGCGCGACTCAGGTGGCGCAGCCACGGCGAGATGACCTTGATTCCGCCAGTTGACAATTGATCTATTTAGAATTAGTCTAAAACCATAACTTAATGGCAAAAAGCACGGAAAGTCAAAAAACCGGAGAAAAATTAACACGGCAGCGTGACGCGGTTCTCCAGGTTATTCGCGAAAGGGCGGATCATCCCACCGCGAATGAGATCTTTCAGGCAGCGCGTTTGCGCCTGCCTACCATAAGTTATGCGACCGTCTACAACTCGCTTCGTTTCCTGAAAGAAGCGGGACTGGTGCACGAAATCAAGTTTGGCGACAGCGCCAGCCGCTATGACAGAGAGACTGATCGACACGATCACGCCATCTGCACTGGCTGCGGCAAGCTCGTCGATTTTGATCTCCCGCAAGCTGCCGAACTAATGGTGGTGGCGGCGCGCAAGTCAAAGTTTAAGCCGGAATCAGTCCATCTGACCCTCAGGGGATTGTGTCCCGATTGCCGGAAGACACCGTCATCGACAAGAGTCTGAAGTTCGAAAATCATTAACTAAAAACGTGGAGGATTCATGACAGCAGCAACAGCAACAGCAGTGGAGAAGGCGATGGTGGGCCAGCCCGCGCCGGATTTCGACATGGCCTCGACAAAGAATATCGAGAAACTAAATGAGAACGTAAAGCTCGCGGATTACAAAGGCCGGTGGCTGGTTCTTTTGTTTTACCCGCTGGATTTTACTTTTGTTTGCCCGACGGAGTTGACGGCTTTCAGCGATCGTTACGAAGATTTTCAAGGCATTGGCGCTGATATAATTGGCGTCTCGACTGATTCAGTCTTTTCGCACCGTGCCTGGATCAAAACGCCGCGCGATAAGGGCGGAGTCGAAGGATTGAAATATCCCCTGGCTGCGGATGCGACAAAAAATGTTGCTCGCGACTACGGTGTGCTCATCGAGGATCGCGGCATTGCGTTGCGCGGCCTGTTCGTTATCGACCCTGAAGGAATTCAGCGTTACAAGGTCGTTCACGATCTGAACATCGGACGCTCGGCTGAAGAAACGCTGCGCGTTATTCAGGCATTGCAAACTGGTGGCCTCTGCCAGGCGGAATGGAAGCCGGGGCAGAAGACGCTGAACGCGTAAACGGTGAACCGTAAACCGTGAACCGATGACCGGGAATCGAGGGCCGAAGTCGGTCATCGGTTCCCGGGTTTTCGCTTACAGGTAAAGCTATGGGAATGAGAATTGGAACACAGATGCCGTCGCTCGATGGCGCTACCGAATGGTTTGGCGGCACACAGGCCCACGCTGAAGCGGAAGCCGCGGGAGGGCCGACGCTTGTTCATTTTTGGTCGATGAGTTGTGGCATCTGTAAAGAGAACATACCGCGCATCGCTGAGTGGCGCGACCAGTTGAAAGCTAATGGCCTGCGAGTGATCGCGGTGCATATGCCTCGCTACGAATCAGACACTGATGTCAACGGCGTGCGCGACTCAATAGCGACCAACGAAATTACTGAGCCCTGCGCGATCGACAATGAGCACAAACTGCGCGGGGCCTTTCAAAACGATCAGGGCTACGTGCCGGCGTACTATCTTTTTGACGGTGAAGGAAAGCTGCGCAGTTTTGCAGCGGGCGAGCGAGGGCTCGATTTATTGAAGTCAACTCTCGACCGCGTGATGGCTGCGGCGCCGCAGGTAGCGGCAAAATAATACGCGGTTTCCGCTGCTAAGGCGTGAGCACTTTTGACAACTGGTTCGCGAACAGAAGCAGCAAATAAATGCTAACAGCCGCCGCGGCTACCGCCAACCCAGCCAGTACCAGAATTATCACTCCTACAAACAACCAATCGCTGAGCGTTCCCCGGCGTGCTTCGCTCCGGGAAACTGTAGCCCGCCGGCTCAGCAGTTCGACGTTCATCTGATTTGATTTCCACCAGGCGTCGAAGAGATCTCCCACCAACGGTAAGGAACCTACCAGGTAGTCAATACCTATATTCAAGCCCATTCGCAGGAGCGTTACTTTGGGAACCCGATAACGCACAGCCGATGCCAGGATGTAAAATGAAACGAGCGTCGTGGCTGTATCACCCAAACCTGGAATAAGCCCCACGATTGCATCAAGCCCAAACCGCCAGCCGATTCCGGGCACGCGAATCAAGTCGTCCATTAACCAGCTTAAGCGTTGCAGACTTTCGTCGATCTTTACCGGCCGCGTTTTATCCAGACCCTGGTTAGCGAGTTTTATTTCTTCCTCTTTGTAAGCTTTCATTGATTCCTTGGTAAGACAGAGATTAGCCGCAAGAATCTTGTCAGTGTATTCGCGTCATTTGTTGCCAGAAAAATTTTCCCAGGCGCGCAAAAGCGTTGAAGGCGTTACGATCACCGTTCCGTTGCTGATTAGGCCTGGAAGGTAACCCAAGTGAAGTTGCCAGCTCGCGATCGGGTCCAGCGATGTCTTCGTCACCTTTTTTGCTGGTCAACCAACGGCTGAACGTCCGGGCGACAGCTCGTCTTTGTTCAATTGGCGCCGCGGCGATGAGCGCACTACGAAGGTCGTCAAGTTCGGCAATCTCAAAAAGTTTTGCCTGGTAATAACTGCGGAATGCCTGCAGCAGTTTTTCCTCGCCCATAAGGCGCTGCATCTGCACAAACATCAGCGCGCCTTTGGTGGCAACTACGGCGGAATACTGAAATGTATTTCGATAATCCTTTGACGGCCGGTTTGCATCCATGTCGTCGCCGCCAAAAGTTCGATACAAACGGTAAACACCCTGCAACTGATCTTCCAAAACAGCGGCTGCTTTTTGCTCGCCATAAACTTCTCTGAAATACAGCAACGCTGACCAGCTGGCCATCGCTTCGTCCAAAACCGGCGCCCGCGCCGGATCGTTTCCTACAGCCGCACCCCACCATTGATGGGCGAGCAGGTGGGCCACACTCCATTCCAAACTTTCCTCGACCGAGGGACGCTGCTCACGAATAATCTCGGGGAGATTGCGCACGCTGGCGGAATCAAAATCTATATAGAAAGCACTTGCGATCACCTGCAGGCCGGTAAACTCCGTGCTTCCCAGTCCGGCGACGAGCGGCGCTTCAGCGACGTTGATTGTCTTGACGGCCACCGGCCCAAACCGGGATTGAAAAACTCTTAAAGCATCCTCAGCCATGACCAGTACGCGTTTGCCAATTCGCTCATGCTCGGGAACAAAAATAGATCGTAAAGTAACTTCTCCGATCTGCTTTTCCTCTGAACGCAGGTTACGACCGGCAATGATTGCAAAATCCCGCAACGCCGGGCCGGCAAAGACGGCGCCCTTTTCGCTGCTGGACTTACTCGAGTCCTGGCCGGCAGAGGTGAAGACGACCACGCCAGGCGAGGCTTCTATGGTCACTTCGTAATCCGCTACTTCATTGAAGATCATGTCGCCCACGCTGGGCTCGAGCTTGCGCACCCAATCGTCGCCCTGATGTACGGCAAGCACCGGATAAGAAGTACCCAGGAGCATTACGCCGCGGCAGCGAAAGTTTACGTCGCGCGGGCGGCGCAGTTCCCGCTCGCCACGAAGAGCTGCACTCACCTGCTTCACCACGTGCGTAGTCAGCCCGGTTTCATCCGGATCCACCTCAGGCACGCTGCCTTTAAATCCAATTAGGACCTCAGCAGAATTTCCTGAGGCAACCTGATCGCGTAAATTCACGCGCAAAGTAGTGCCCTGATCCTCGAGCGAATAAGTGAGCGCCGCGCCGTCAGTGGCGGAGCGGACCGACGTAATCTGAACGCGCGGTTCTTCGGCTTCGACGCTCTGGGCAACCGCGCCGGCCAGACCTGTGGAATCCCAACGGAGGTTGGAATAGAGGTGAAAATAGAGCGCCGATGTTGCATGGTCGCCGCGATTAGTCCAGTACACTCGTTCGGAACCTGTGTAAGACAGTTCGTCGAAGTCCAGCTTGAGTTGAATTTGATAACGCTGACTAGTGACTCCTTTTGCAGCAGACTGCGTTGCGGGTGGAATCTGTTGTTGAGCATTAGCCTTTGGGGGACTAACCAAAGCTCCGCCAACCAGCAGGACCGCGATGGGCCCTGAAAATCTCTGAAGGGAAGAACGGAAAACGTTTTTCACTATCTTACTGGCGAACAGTTACCGGCGCCGGTGCGCACCCCGACGTGCAGTTTCTTTGACGACAATCGAACGAATAATGTCGCCGCGAACGATATTGTCAACCACATCCATTCCGGCGACGACCTTGCCAAAAACCGTGTAGCCGCCATCGAGATGCGGCTGCGGCGAATGCGTCACAAACCATTGCGATCCGCCCGTATCTTTACCTGAAAGCGCCATGCCGACGGCGCCGCGTTCGTAAGGGACCTCGTTAATTTCGCAACGAATTTGATAACCGGGCCCGCCGTTGCCGTCGCCGCGCGGATCGCCATCCTGAATTACGAAGTTGGGGACTACACGATGAATTGTAATCCCGCCAAAGTAACCGCGCCTGGCGAGCTGGATAAAATTATCAACGTTGAGCGTCGCGTCGTCAGGAAGTAATTCAATAGTAAACGTGCCTTTGGTAGTGCTGACAGTAGCCGTGACCTGCTTGCCGATTCGTGCCAGGGCGCGTTCGTAATCAGAGGTGGTATTGCGTGTTTGCACGGTTCCGATGCGC
>DIYZ01000062.1:0-6201 GCA_002427845.1 Chloracidobacterium sp. UBA6041
GTGTGTGCTTGTGTTGCGCCCATGCTGCGGACGGAATTACCAGAACAAGCATGATGGCTGTAGCTGACAGCAATGCGCGTGTGTTCACTCTCATATCGTTATCTTCTCCTCTGATTGGTTGACTGGAATTCGGGCAGTCAAGGCTGCCCAGTATTTGCAAAACCCGCGATTCTCTCCCGCTTCGGTATTAGTGTCTGTGCTCTAACGCACGGAGCAAGCTTCGTGCCTCAACATAGCTTTGTATTGTCCTTGGTTTCTGGAGGACAGACATTGTTGATTGGGTACGCTGCGGTCGTTCCAGCCTTTATCCCAAAGCTCAGGAGGGAAATTCTGCTATCGGGATGCGTAAATTTTCGCAGGCATGGTCGCGTCAACTCCAAACAGCAACGGCTTAAATCATGTGTGCTGAGGGCACGAAATTTGCGGCGCAAAACAAGCGCAGATCGAAAGAAAAGGACTTGGAAGGATTCGAATGATTTTGAAACAAGGACGACAGAATCATTGAGATGGAGGCGCACGAGTATTTATGCAATACAAAAATGTCGAACAGTCGGCTTTAGAGAACAATAACTTCCGCAAAGTCCTGTTCACCAACAAACATTCTCAGGTGGTCTTGATGAGCCTTCCTCCGGGTGAAGACATTGGCCGGGAAGTCCACGAAGTTGGTGACCAGGTTTTGGTTTTTGTCAAAGGCGCGGGACAGGCCGTCGTGGGAGGCGAAACGCATGATATCGGCGCTGGCGATATGTTTGCAGTGCCAGCCGGAACGGAACATGATTTCATTAACACTGGCGATGAAGCTCTGAAACTGTTCACTGTTTACTCGCCGCCCGAACATCCGGACGGCGTGGTGCATGCTACAAAAGCAGATGCTCTCGCTCATCCGGAAGAGTAAGCACTGCACGGAGCGAGCCCGTTCATTTCTGAGCCCTAAAATGGCGCAGACTTACAAAGGAGAGTGAAATAATGTTGTGGACAATATTGGTCATACTGCTGATCTTGTGGTTGCTGGGATTCATCGGTCACATCGGTGGCAACCTGATTCACATCTTGCTGATCATAGCTGTGATCGTCTTGATATATAACCTGGTCGCTGGCCGGCGTTCGGTCTAAGGCGCGCCCCCGCGCTGAAGGTCATCATCACTACCCTCCGTCCCGGATGGCAGGGAGCGGAGGCGTTGACTGATGGAGTGGTCGGACACGGTCGCATTGATCTCAAACCCTGCTGACGCATACCTTCTCGCTCAACGAAATCAAGGAGGCCGACGAGCTTTTCGGGAATCGCGCGGAAGACGTGATCAAGTTAGCCATCAAGCGTTGAACGTGCTTTTCTTTTTTTCCTTTGTCATTCAGTTGAAGCGCCGTCGCGCAGCCAGCCGCCCGAAAAGCCGGCGCGGCGAAGCCCGTCGATGATATAGGGGCAGCGGCGCATCAGCCGCCAAAGAAATCCTGACCTGTAGTTCTCAATCATCAAAACTATCGGGCCCTGATCCAGACCGTAGTAGCCCTTTGAGATCCATTTCTTGCCTGAAGCTCCGGAAAACGTCGGATTGAAACTGCACTTGAATCCATACTTGCTGGTCATCTCAGGAACCGTCTCGTCGAAATATTGGAGCGACGGCAAGACAAGCTCGGGCGCGAACGGAAGTGAAGCGACCACGGCCCACGGAGCCAGGGTGCCGTCATCGGGCCCGTTTGGAACACCGCGCGCCCGGTAGTCGTAGAATCGGCGCAATTTGCCGCCAATCTTTTTATTTACTGGTCCTGGACCATCGCTCGCGGTGAGCCCCCAAATGTGTTCACCATAGCCTTTGAAGCCTCGCGGATTGCGAATCGCGTACTGCTGCTGAATGTACGTGGCGCGCCGGCTGTTCTCGAAATAGTCGATCGCTTTGTCGCGCATGTAGTCGTCCTTAATGCCGCGAAAGTCAATCCACATGTGCGAAAGCTGATGGACGAAGAGCGGCCCGGCGTAGAGAAACTCGTGACCGTAAAGCTTCTTCCACTTATAAGTTTTGGTCCATGCCGGGTAGCTCTTTTCGGGCAACGGGTGCGTCGGCGAGGCGAGACCGAGGACGTAAAGAATCAGGGCTTCGTTGTAGCCCTGCCAACGATAGTTGAGGAATCCGCTTTCAGGTCTCCAACCATGCGTTACCGTGTCTTTCCGATCTCGCGCCCATTGCCAATCTACGCGGCGATAAAGGGCGTCGGCAAGCGTGCGAATCTGGTGCTCGTCTTCAGTGTCGCGATTGAAATACTCCGCGGCCGTCAGTGCTCCCGCTATCAAGAAGGTCGAATCGATTGTTGACAGTTCGCAATTCACCGTCCGACGCCCGGTATTCATGTCGAGGAAGTGGTAGTAGAAACCCTTGTATCCGGTGGCGTCTGGTTCCGGCCCCTGCGGACTATTCCAAAAGAAGCGCAGTGTCGTGAGGGTTCGCTTAACGCCCGCGTTGCGCGTGATGAATCCACGCTCGACGCCAACTGGATATGCGGCGAGTGCAAATCCGGTTGGAGTGATACTGTACGGCGCTCCCTGGCGTGTACTGTCCGGCACTAAGCCATTTTCCGGATTCGTTTCCTTCAGGAAATAGTCAAAGGTAAGGCGCTGGAGGACCTCGAGCTTCTTGTCAGAAAAGGAGTGTTGTCTCGGCTTCCGGGAGGGCATGGTTTGAAAGTAGCACAGTTGTCTTGTTCGCTTGCCCTCCTAACGATTTTAACTACACGCCAACTTCGCATGTTCGGCGAATCAAAGGGCTCGACGTACTGTCCTGCGCACGACTTCTGCCGTTAAGCCAAACACCAGATGTGCTGCAAGCGCATACGCATGCGTTGAGATCGGATAGGCGGTCGGGCCTTTTGTGAGTCCAAGCAAAGGCAGAGCTCCTTCGTCCACGACCATCCAGAACGCCGCGCCAAACGGAAATCCCGCCAAGGTTGTCACGTTGGGTTCGTATTCCGCCGCAACACCGTACACGGCGCCGGCGGTCGTGCCTACCGCATAGTGAACAATGGGACCGGCGATCTCTTTTTCTCGAGCAGTTAGACTGTGACCAAAGACTCCTTCCGAGATTGCGGCAGCAGTCTTCACGGTCGCCGGTTCCTCTTGGTTGCCTTCGTCACTCTGCGTTTGCTGGAGCTGTCGCTCATCGCCTCCGTCAAAGGACAACCACCAGTATTGAAATCGGTCCATGGCCCAGGATGCAACCACCCCCCCAACAACTCCTGCCACTAGTCCCTTCCAGGCGTTGCGGTTGCCCTGCTGATTCATTCGAACCTCTCCACCTTTAACGCGCACGACTAGCTCAGGCGCCCAGCTCAGTCGTTGATCGTATGGCCGCCCCCTCATCTTGCATGTTGGATAATGCCAGGCAGTTTGACGCCGCCAAACGGCGGCGTCGGCCTCGTGTAGTTCAGGCGCACAGCCCGCTGCGGTTGATTACCCCCGGGCCCTGCGGCTCGAGAGCCGATTCAACTCCGCGATCAATCTGGCCGCGGTCGCTGGGGCCTTCACGTTTCCGAGCACTACATCTTTGTTCGACATCTCCTTGCCGTACATGTCCTTATTCGCGTCATCGTCCGGCCGCAAGGTCGCGCCCTGGAGCGAGACGCCGGCGAATAGTCCGCGCGCCCGCGAATAGGTGAGCAGCTCGGCGTGAAGCTGAGCATCCGTCTCAGCCGAAGACGTACGGCCTACTGGACCCGCCGCCACCGAGGCATCGCCCCCGATGGTGAATTTGCTGGACAGAAGCTTATCGATGGCGCCCTGGTTCATCAGCAGCATTACGACATCAGTTTCGGATCCGCCAATTTGAAACCCAACACTGCCGCCTTCGACTTTCACTCCGCCGGGCGCCGACCAGGCGCGCCCGTTTTTGTTTCTGCACACGATAAAGCCCCGGCCGTATTTCGCCCCTACGATGAAGGCGCCTTTCTTCACGTTCGGCACGATCACGGCGCAGGCTGCCTTGTCCAGCAGATCTTGCGGGATACCTTTGTCGGGCGCCGCCATGATTTGCCTCAGTACATCAGCCGCTGCGTTAAGCCGCTTCGTGGTGTCGTCGTCGCCTTTCGTACGAGCGGTTGACTTGCTCACCCACGGCCCGGAACTCATCACCAGAGCGGCCAGGGCCGCCGCTAGCATTAACCTTGTTACTTTCATCTTTCTCCCTCCGTAATTCAGATCATTTCGCTTTCTGCTCTTTTGCGAGAGCAGATAAGCCTGTTGTCGGATGCAGACAAGCCTGTTGTCGGACGCAGACAAGCCTGAGTTTTTAAGAACGTGCGTTATCGCACAGGGGAAGATTCGTGCCCTCAACATACCTCCATTTTGTCTTTTCTGGAAGGCAGAGATTGTTGATTGGGCATCGCTGCAAAAATATACGCAGCCTCAGGAGGAGAATTTCCCTGGGATAGATCGAACGTATGGGCACTGGCACACATCGGTATTGAAGATAGTTCTGGCCGAGATTTCTTCTGCTGTCACTATCCTCCCTGTGAGGAGCAAGACCGTTTCAAAACTGCAAGGCGCGGTGGGATGCTCACATCTTCTCCAGCGCGCATTGTCTGGGTGGCGGTGGTGCTTTCCGCATGAGAAACAAACTGCGTGATACTTCCGAGCAAGCCATCGACGTCGGGCTTAATCACGTAGGCATTGGCTCCTGCTTCAATGCCTCTCTTCTTGTCAGCGTCATAGGCCGCGCCGGAAAAGAAGAGAATCGGCGTGTGCGGGTCGAAGTCGCGCATCCGTCTACACAATTCAAAGCCATCGAGATCAGGCAACCATGTGTCCAGCAAATACAGGTCGAAGTGTTCTGCCTGAATCAACGATAAGGCTTGGGTTGCAGTTCCGACGGCTTTGGTTTCAATCTGCCGGAGCTTTAGTAGCGTGCTTAACATCTCACGAGAGTCTTCATCGTCGTCTACGCAGAGAACTCGGGGTTGCGGGTTGAATGGCATTGTTGCCTCCTGATTAGGGGATGATCTGTCGATAACTGATCTCCGAAACAGTCACTGAATCTGCGTGTCTCAATCGCATGTTTAGCAACCAGCATGCCGATGCGATTTGTGAAGAAACGCTTTGCGAGCAAAACAGGTTGACTGTCGGGCGTGGGACAAGTTTCGCACTCGGATGAGGCAAAACACGCACGATGACCAACGTTCTCTAGTGATGCACTGAGTTCTTGCGATGCTCACAAAAGGCGCCACGCCAGAGCCTCTCTGATAGGTCTCTTCTTTCAATCAATTCCGCTGCACAAGAATTCGCTCGCGGCATAAGCAGTCAGCTAGCAACCGACATACCGGTGATCTAATGCCGGGTCAGTGTAATTCCGACCGGCCAATTCCGGGGCTCGTCGGCAATTCCTCAAGCTTAAAACCCTTTCCCGCGCGGTTTTTCTCGCAGCAAGATGCGAAACTTTCCACATGATGACGAGTCGAGACTAACCAGTTGCCGAAACTTTCCGTGGTTTTGGTTCGGCATGTCTGTTGCTCCATGTCTGAGGCAAGTCATTGCGCTTGAGAACTACGAGGTGAGCCTCGAAGGTCGTTCGTGACCCGCCAAGAGAAAGAGTTCGGATGGGCCAATGAACCTGTTTGGAGGTGTGTCCAAAGATCAAGGGAGGACTTATGAAAGTCAAAGAGATAATGACGAAGAACGCAAAAGCCTGCACGCCGATCAGCAATCTTGCCGAGGCCGCTGGTCTTATGTGGGAGAACGACTGCGGAATTCTGCCGGTCGTTGCTCACGGGGGCAGAGTAGTCGGCTTGATTACCGACCGCGATGTTTGTATGGCCGCGGCTCTGCAGCATCGTGACTTAGAGAATATCGCGGTTGCAGAGGTTACTTCCGGAAAAGTGGTCTCTTGCCATCCGGACGATGACGTTCGAACGGCGTTGAAGACGATGCAGGAAAACAAGGTCCGCCGCCTTCCAGTTGTTGCTGATGACGGAACGCTGGCGGGCATTTTGTCGATGAACGACATCGTGGTAAACGCGAAAGAGATCGCGGACAAGCAGGACGCTAATGTCTCTTATGCGGATGTGGTCCAGACATATAAAGCGATTTGCGCTCACGCCGCTGCGCATCAGCAAGCAACGCAACCCCGGGCGGCTGGCGTGTAAACAGCAGAATCGGCGAGAGCCGTCAGTCTTGGACCAATTCGTTTGGCGAAGTAGCGCTGAAACTGCAATTACTGAAAC
>DIYZ01000062.1:6399-15971 GCA_002427845.1 Chloracidobacterium sp. UBA6041
GGAGAAGCGAGCAGTGCTCGGCTCGATCAGCCATGCGCCGGGCGTGTGCGCCGTCCGAGATCATTTGCGCGTCGACCCGTATTTCTAAAATGCCCTGAGGCTGCTCGAAGTACTGGGAGGTAAGAAGAAAACTACCGAGGAAATTGCTTTTGTGGTACCGGAGAGCGTTCAGGCTAAGACATTTTGTATAGGCAAGGCTTGTTTCAAACTCTAGACGGTCCTCATCCCAGAAGTCTTCGCATCAGCCTTCGCTTCACCAACTCCACTAGCAGCAGGTAAGTACCTGACGCCCCAGCCAGGAAGAGAAAGAAAGCAAAAGGCAAGCGTACGAACCCCAGGACTTTTCCGAGTGAAGTAAATGGGATCGCGATTCCTGCCATGACGACCGCGATCGTGGTAGCCGTTAGGGCGAGACTGGGACGGCTGCGGAGTGGATTGCCCGCGGTGCGAATGATGAAGATCACCAGCGTCTGCGTCGCCAGAGATTCCACAAACCAGCCCGTGTGAAAAAGCTGCTCAGAGGCGTGAAAGACTTTGAGCAGCGCAAAGAACGTCAGAAAATCGTAGATCGAGCTGAGGGGCCCGATGTAGATCATAAAGTCGCGGATCATTTGCACGTTCCAGCGCTGTGGCTTGTGGATAAATGTGATGTCAACGTGATCTGTGGGGATCGTTACCTGCGCCAAATCGTAGAGAAAGTTATTCAGCAGAATCTGCGTCGGCAGCATCGGCAGAAACGGCAGGAACAGCGACGCCACGGCCATGCTGAACATGTTGCCGAAGTTGGAACTCGTCCCCATCAGCAAATACTTCATCACATTGCCGAAGGCTTTGCGCCCTTCGATAATGCCCTCGTGAAGTACACTCAGGCTTCGCTCAAGCAAAATAATGTCCGCGGCATCCCGGGCGACATCAACGGCGGTGGAAACAGAAATGCCGACATCCGCGGCATGTAGAGAAGGTGCGTCGTTGATGCCGTCACCCAAATAGCCCACCACGTGACGGCGAACCTTAAGTGCCAGAATGATCCGGTTCTTTTGCGCCGGCGAGACTCGCGCGAACACAGAGGTCCGCTCGACGACATGCGCGAGCGCCGGGTCGCTCATTCGCTCGAGCTCGTCGCCGAGGATGATGCGTCCGTCAATGAGGCCGACTTGCGCGCAGATGTGACGGGTCACCAACTCGTTGTCGCCCGTCAGAATCTTGACCTCGACCCCGTCGCGTCTGAGAGCTTCCAGGGCAAACTTCGCCGTGTCCAGCGGCGGATCTGAGAAAGTTAAGAACCCCGCCAGCACCAGATCCTTTTCGTCGTCCGCCCGGTAAACTTCCTGCAGCGGCACTGCGGCGTAAGCGACAGCCAGCACCCGGAAGCCTCTGGCGCAGAGATCCCGATATGTCGCTTCACCGCGCGCTCGTGAATCGGCATCGAGCGGAGCCTGCTGCCCGTTCAATTCATATCGCGAACAGACAGGCAGCACGCTTTCAGGAGCGCCTTTAGTGATCAGCAATCTCTCAGCTTCGCGCTCGACCACAATCGAGACGCGACGCCTTTCGAAATCGAAAGGGATCTCATCAATCTTGCGGTAAGCATGAATGTCCGGATGATCGTGTTGCAGGACAGCTTCGTCGAGAGGATTAACGCCAGGCTTCTGCTTACTCGCCTGGTTCTTGATTGCCTGATCGAGGGGATTGCTCACTCCGGTTTCGTGCAGGCTGTTCAGGTATGCGAGTAAGAACACCCGTTCAGACGGACTGCCAAATAGATCGAGGTGTTGGTCGAGGGCCATCTCGCCGCTGGTGAGCGTGCCGGTCTTGTCGCTACAAAGAACATCGATGCTACCGAAATTCTGCATCGCCTCGAGATGCTTGACGATCACTTTCTTGCGCGCCATGTGCACGGCGCCTTGTCCGAGGGTGACGGTCGTAATCATCGGCAGGAACTCGGGTGTCAGCCCAACCGCAAGGGCGACGGCGAAGAGCAGAGACTCGAGGAAATTGTGATGAAGGACGACGCTTACCAGCAGAACGAAGAGCACCAGCAAAATGGTCGTCTTCATGATCAAGAGACCAAACTGTCGTGTGCCTCTTTCGAACTCGGTTTCCGGCGGTTTGGTGGCCAGGCGAGTGGCGATATCGCCGAAAGAGGTATTCTTGCCTGTGGCCATAACCTGGGCCGTCCCGGTGCCGCTGACCACAGACGTGCCGAGAAAAACTTTGTGACGCTCATCGCCTTTAGCTTGTTCGAGTGATTGGAGATCGAGAGCATCTTTCTCGACGGGTAGAGACTCTCCAGTGAGCGCCGCCTGCTGAACATGGAGATCGCGAACCTTAAATAGCCAGGCATCGGCGGGTACAAGATCGCCAGCCGTGAGCCCGATAACATCGCCCGGCACTAATTCCCGTCTCGGAATCGCTGTCCAATTTCCGTCGCGTAGAACGTTAGCTGCCGGCGCGACTTCCTGGCGAATCCGCTCGACGGCGCGTTGCGAGCGATAAGTTTGGAAGAAGTTGAGGGCGGCGCTCAACAGCACCATCAGCGCGATGATCGAAGCATTGAGGACTTCACCGACAGCCGCTGAGATCCCGCTGGCTATCAGCAGAATGATGGCCAGCGGATTTATGAAGAGAAACAGGATCTGGGTGAGGCCAGACGTGCGTCGCGACGAGACAGGCTCGTTAGGGCCGAATTCTGCCAGGCGTTGCCTCGCCTCTCGACTCGTCAGTCCGGTAGTGAAAGTTGAGTTGGGAGTGGGTTGCATTTCAGTCAACTCTTAGGGCTTTTCAAAGCTGCGAAAACATACCCACAACAGTGGGCGAACCTCCGCATGAGCTCTCTTAAACTGAAGCGACGCCTACGCTTTATTGAAGGAACTAGCCCTTAATTTTCGGTACACCTATTGCCCTTATATCAAAATAGTTTTGAAAGCAATTCGAGAACCGCGCCCCCGGTGGCTGGACAAACACGGGTGGCCGGACTGAAACGGAGGGGATTGGAGTCAAGACATGAAAATCTTAATAGCTTATGACGGCTCGGAGTGCGCCGAAGCTGCTCTGGATGACTTGCAACGCGCCGGGCTGCCGCTTGAAGCGGAAGCTCAAATTATTTCCGTGGCTGAAGTCTGGTTACCACCTGCGCCGCCTTCGAGTTCCGAGATTGTCGAACAGGCGAGACAAGTGAAGGTTCCTGCCGACTTGAAGAGCGTTTATGCAAAAGGTTGTGCAGCGGCGAAGGAAGCACTCTCCGCGGCTGAACGTGCGCGTGAGCGGGTCATAACAAATTTCCCGCAATGGGGTGTGTCTGCAGATTCTGCGTGCGGCTCACCTGCCTGGGAGTTGGTCTTCAAGGCGGATCAATGGAAACCCGATCTTGTTGTAGTCGGTTCACATGGGCGCACCGCTCTTGGCCGCTTTGTGCTCGGCAGTGTTTCGCAGCGAGTTTTGACTGAAGCACGCTGTTCTGTTCGTATAGCGCGCGGCCGCGTTGAGGAGCCAGACTCGCCAGTGCGAATCATCGTGGGCATTGATGGCTCGCCTGGAAGCGAAGAGGCAGTGCGTGCAGTGGCGGCCCGTACGTGGCCACCAAATAGCGAGGTCGAGCTAATCATTGTCGACGACCCTCTGGTACCAGCGATTGTCGGAGACATTATTCCTCCATTGGCGGAAACGATTGAAGAATCCCATGCAGAAGATCGAGTCCAGGCTGAAAAGATGTTGGCACAATCTGCGGCAATATTGAGCGGGGCTGCAATCAAAGTCACGACTGAAATAAGGCAGGGCGATCCTAAGAAGGAATTGCCTCAAGCGGCGGAAGACTGGGGCGCCGATTGTATCTTCGTCGGATCGGCGGGCTTCAGCAATCGCTTGGAGAGATTTGTTCTCGGGAGCATTTCAGCAGCGGTTGCGGCCCGCGCACATTGCTCGGTGGAAGTCGTGCGGAAGAGTTCGAACTGAGGCCCGAGACCTCACGCTCGCCAGAAGATAGCCTGCCAAACTTTGGGTATGTCTGTTGCTCCGCAACAATGGGGCCATTCGTTAAGTGGCAGCATAGTGCGGTGGATTCAAGAGTATGGAAGTATCCGGTACTGTCATAGTTTGAGTTTTTTTCCTGTGCGTTCTTTGTGGTCTCTGTGTAACAAGTCCGAAGTTTCTTGTTTTTGAGCAAAGGTTCTGACCATATCCGGCAGTCCCGGAGGGACATAACGTTTATAGACCGCAGGCTCTATGAAATTCAGCCAGCTCCGGAGGAGCGGCATGTTGCCGATCCGACTTAGTCATCGCTGGTAACATTTCGCTCCTCCGGAGCTCCAGTCGTAGGATTCGCTGCCGGGTCTATAAACATCCGGCTCCTCCGGAGCTAGTGCGTCGTTTGGTTGCGGTGATGCCGCGCTGTGCTGTGCCTCTGTGGTAAATAAGGCGTGGATAACACTCACCACAGAGACACAGAGAACACAAGGAACGCACAGAGATTCGTAAATTAGGACACCACCGGCGTATCGGCCCAATTATGAATGACAAGAGAACAATCAGTCAGGAACGCGTGCCCTCAGACTCGAACGACGTGACTGCGACGCGGAGTATGGTTGCAGAAGATGATGGCCGCTCGCTTACTGCACATCGAGATGGAGATGTTGTGCTTCGCAACGGTTCAACCGTTCGCATCCGCGTAATGCGTCCGACGGATGAACCGAGCCTGCTCGCTTTACTCCAGTCGCTATCCGACGAATCGCGCTGGCTGCGATTTTACTCTTCGGCAAGTGGTGCTGCGCTTGCCAATGAGGCCCACCGGGAAGCCAATCTCGATCACACATTCGGACTGCTTGCATTCAGCGGCGCTGCAGAGCGCGTCGTCGGCCATGCGTTCTATGCCGTCGTCGATGAACATCGCGCGGAGGTCGCTTTTACGATTGCGAACGACTTTCAGGGACGTGGGCTCGGCACAATGTTGCTCGGTCAACTGGCCGAGGTTGCCGCAGTCAACGGCATTCAGGTGTTTGAAGCTGAGGTGGTGGCTGCAAACCACGCGATGCTCCACGTATTCAGAGCCTCAGGGTTTCCCATTGAGGTGGACGCGACCGCGGGCCAACTTCACGTGACCTTCCCGACTTCTTTCAGTGAAGAGGCAATCAAACGCTTTGAGCAGCGCGAGACGATCGCAGCGGTCAACGCCTTAAAGCTTTTCTTCAATCCACGCGCCGTGGCAGTCGTTGGCGCCTCCCGCCAACGTGGAACTATCGGCGGCGAGATATTTCATAACTTGTTGAGTTATGGATTCAACGGACCGGTTTATCCCGTTAATCCCACGGCCGAGGTTATTCAATGTGTTCCTGCTTACCCGTCAGTCGAAGCGATTGCCGGGCCGGTTGATCTGGCCATCATCATTGTTCCTGCGGCGCGGGTTACGGAAGTCGCAGCCGCGTGCGGACGCAAAGGGGTCAAGGCGCTGGTAGTCATCTCGGCGGGGTTTTCGGAAACGGGAAACGAAGGACAGGAACGCCAGGCTGAGTTGCTTCGAGTTTGCCGTGCCGCCGGCATGCGGCTGATTGGGCCAAATTGCATGGGCATTGCCAACACCGATCCCGCGGTGCTGCTTGATGCGACGTTCGCGCCAGGCGTGCCACCTCCGGGACGCGTTGGCTTTTCTTCGCAGAGCGGCGCGCTGGGGTTAGCCATCATCGAATATGCAAACTCGCTTGGACTGGGCATTTCTACTTTTGTATCGGTCGGCAACAAAGCAGACATCTCCGGAAACGATCTATTGCGTTATTGGGAATCCGACGACGGCACGGATGTGATCCTGCTCTACCTCGAGTCATTCGGTAATCCGAAAAAGTTTTCACAGATTGCGCGCCGGGTGGGCCGCCAGAAACCGATCGTCGTTGTAAAGAGCGGCCGCTCCGCCGCGGGTGCACGGGCCACTTCGTCGCACACCGGCGCGCTCATCGCCGCTTCGGATGTCACCGTCGATGCGCTCTTTCGTCAGGCAGGCGTCATTCGCACGGATACGCTCGCAGAGTTATTCGATGTAGCCTCGCTGCTGGCGAATCAGCCACTGCCGCGAGGCCACCGTGTCGGCATCATTACGAATGCCGGTGGACCGGCAATTCTGTGCGCCGATGCCTGTGAAGCCAGGGGGCTGGAGGTTCCTCTATTAGACGAAAGCAGCCAGGAAAAACTGCGCTCGTTTCTTCTACCGGGAGCTAGTGCGAGTAATCCTGTCGATATGATCGCGTCCGCGTCGGCTGATGACTATCACAAAGCTATGGGGATAGTGGCCGCGGACAATAATGTAGACGCCCTGATTGTGATCTTCACTCCACCACTGGTCACCCGCGCCGAGGATGTGGCGCGTGCAATCGTCGCTGCCGTTCGGGCATTGAACAGAAGCAAGCCGGTAATGACCGTGTTCCTCTCGGCGCGAGGAACACCGGAAGAGTTGCGGTCAGCAGACGCGAATGTTCCGTCTTACGCATTCCCCGAAACCGCGGCGATTGCTCTGGCGCGTGCTGCTCGTTATCGCGAATGGCGTGAACGACCTGAAACGGCTGCGCCTCTTTTTGAAAATATACGGCGCGATGAAGCCGCTGCCGTTGTGGCTACAGCGCTTTCACGGGGCGACGGCTGGCTTGATGCCGAAGAAACCGCCGCGCTTTTGTCTTGCTACGGCCTGCCTCTAATCGCACAACGATTTGCCACGACTACTAAAGACGCGGGCGCGGCGGCGGAAGAGATGGGCGGAGAAGTGGCGTTGAAAGCCATCGCTCCGGGCGTGATTCACAAGACTGAAGCAGGCGCGGTTCGCCTTCATCTGCACGGCGCAGAACCAGTTCGCACGGCTGCCGGCGAGATGTCGGAACAACTGAAAAGGCAGGGACACTCACCAACTGGGTTTGTGGTCCAGCGCATGGCTCAGAAGGGAGTCGAGATGCTCGTCGGCGTCGTGCACGATCCGCAATTTGGTCCGGTCGTGGCCTGCGGCGCCGGCGGCGTTCAAGTGGAGCTGCTGCGTGACGTTTCAGTGCGCCTCACGCCACTTTCAAAAGAAGACGCTTCAGAGATGATTCGCAGTTTGAAGACCTATCCGTTACTTACAGGCTTTCGCGGCGCGCCAGTCTGTGATGTAGCTGCGCTTGAAGAAGGGCTACTGCGCGTGAGCGCAATGGTTGAAGACATTCCGCAGATCGCCGAACTCGACTGCAATCCTTTTGTGGTGCATGAGAAAGGAGCGGTCATTCTAGACGCTCGCGTCAGGGTGACAGCCGTCGAGCCTCGCCCGTTGCTGGGCGTTCGCCGCTGAGCCTGTTCATCCGAGCTTATCCTTCGTAGGCAAGATCGTCATACTCTTCTTCGCACACCTCGCAGCGAAACGGATTGTCCAATCCGGATGCAATCGCCTCGCTGACGAAACGAAAAGTCTCTTCGTCAACGTAAACAGCCCTGGCACACATGCCACAACGAACCTCGTGCTCGTTCCGCTCCGTCATAAACGAAGTTGGGCTGCTTGTGCTTTGCTGGTCTGGGTCGATGTAGGATCTTAGTGTAGTCATGAGTTTCTCCTTATTACCAATCGCAGTCTTCTTATATTCGCAACGTTTGTGCCGCTCTGACTGGTAGAGTTTTCACAGGAATTTCCAGGAAGAATGCGGGAAAGGCCCTGGTGTTTGCGGAGATTTCCTCACGTTTCCTTAGTAATTATCTTGTAACCTCTAGCCAGCTTCCAGTGCTCGACTATCGATTGCCGCCGTCTTCCACCGAGCGACCGCTTTTGTCGCCTCAACGATCAGGACTGGCGTTACCGAACAAAGAATCACGACGAGCCAGTCGGTTCCCGATGGTCGAACCGTGCCGAGAACCCGGGCCAAAGGTGAAACATAGACCGCCAGAAGTTGCAGAGAAATGACGATGACGGCAGCAATCCAAATGAACGGATTTCTAAACAGCCCAGCGAAAGCCGAGCGCGTACGCGAACGACAATTGAACATGTGTCCCAACTGCGCGCCGATGATGGCAAGTAGAGCGATGGTGCGTGAGTGCGCCCCTGGTCCATAAATTTGTAGCGCCCACATGTAAGCTGCGAGAGCAAGTGCGGCGATCATTGCCGCCTGCCACGCAATCAGGATCACGAGCTTCTTTGACAGCAGTGAGCTCGATGGATCGCGCGGACGCTGCTTCATGGTCTCCGGCGAGGCCGGCTCGACGGCCAGCGCCAGGGCCGGAAAAACATCGGTTACCAGGTTCATCCAGAGGATTTGTAATGGCAGAAGCGGTAGAGCCCAGCCCGCCGCGATGGCCGTGAAGATCATCAGCACTTCACCCAGGTTGTGCGAAAACATCATGTGCACAAACTTCGTGATGTTGGCGTAGATGGTGCGTCCGCCTTCAACTGCGCGCAAGATCGTCGCGAAGTTGTCGTCGGCGAGGACAACATCCGCGGCCTCTTTGGCGACTTCCGTTCCTCTCTGGCCCATGGCGATGCCGATGTTCGCGCGCTTCAGCGCGGGCGCATCATTAACGCCGTCGCCGGTAACGGCCACCACCTCGCCTGCCTTTTGCAGTGCTTCGACTATTCGTAGTTTGTCTTCGGGTGAAACGCGGGCGAAAACGTCTGTAGTGCGAGCAAGCTCGGCGAGATGGTTTTGATCTGCACCGATCAGGTCACGAGCGTGAAGGGCGCGGGGTTCGCCTACGCCCAAGCCTAGTTCTCTGGCGATGGCGCGCCCAGTGTTAAGTTGATCCCCCGTCAGCATTACAGTGCGAATACCGGCGATGCGAGCACGTCGAATCGCGTCAGCCACTTCGGGTCGCGGCGGATCAATCATTCCCACCAGGCCAAGAAACGTATACCCACTTTCAATATCTTCGTCGGGAAGTTGATTCGGCTCTTTGTCGAAATGCTTGACCGCAAGGGCCAAAACACGCAAAGCGCGATCAGCCATCTTCTCGTTGGCGGCCATGAACCGCACCCGAGCTTGAGCATCCAATGGGAGAATTGCTCCGCCGTCAGACGTATAGCTTGAGCAAGCATCGAGCACCACCGCAGGCGCGCCTTTCAAAGCTGCGAAGTGTTGTCCGTCTAGTCTCCGATGCAGCGTGGTCATTCGCTTAGTCGAGGCATGGAAAGGTTGCTCGGCCAGTTTCGGATGCATTGCCCGCTCTTGCGAAACGTCGAGAACTAAGGCGTCGGCAACCACCAAGAGCGCAGTCTCAGTGGGGTCACCGATGGTTACAACATCTTCCTCTCCAGCTTCCCGAAATACCGCTTCGTTACACAGCACTCCGATTCGCAACGCGCGCTCAAGTAGCTCGTCGCCTGCGGCAGAGCACTCGCTTCCTTCGACTTCAATGCTGCGCCCGTCAGAAAGGTAATACTCGCGTACCGTCATCCGGTTCTCTGTGAGTGTGCCGGTCTTGTCAGCGCAAATTACCGTGGTGCTGCCAAGGGTTTCCACGGCGGTAAGGCGGCGCATGATGGCGCGTTGACGGGCCATGCGCAACACGCCGAGGGCGAGGATGAGGGTCGTAACCGCGGGAAGCCCCTCAGGCACGGCAGCCACTGCCAAACTGATTCCGACTTC
>DIYZ01000062.1:16122-21185 GCA_002427845.1 Chloracidobacterium sp. UBA6041
GCGCGGCCGGCGGCTATCGCGGCGCCGAGATATAGCATTGAGCGCCGCTCTGCCAAAGGGGTGTCTAAGGGGACCGGAACGACTACCTTCTCGACGGTGGTGCTCTCACCGGTTAGTGCCGACTCTTCCGCTTGCAACCGCGAGGCATCAAGCAATCGAGCGTCTGCCGGCACGCGGTCTCCCGCGTTGAGGACAATGATGTCGCCCGGAACGAGATCCTCGGCATCAACGGTTGTCTCAAAGCCTTCGCGGCGTACACGTGTGACTGTCCGAGCTTGGCGGCGGAGAGCATCGAGCGCCCGACCAGCTTGCCATTCAGTGACAAAGCCGACCAGGGCGTTGATGACCAGCACAACCAGAATGGCTATCGCTTCAAGAACATCCCCGGTAATCCATGCGACTGTTGCAGCCACAGCCAGGAGGGCAATCACAATACTCGCAAATTGATCGACCAGAAGGCGCCAGGCGGGGCGAGGTCGAATCTCCTGAAGCGCGTTGGGCCCATAGCGAAGATGCCGCTTGTTTACCTCCGATGTTGCGAGACCGCGCGCGGGATCCACAGCCAGCTCGGTAACCAATGCGGCTGCCTCCAGAGCATGCCAGTTCCGTTCGCCTGCAACAGCCGGCACCGAGCCACCAGGAAATGCGGGTTGGTCAAAAGGTTCAGAGAAAGTTTGCGCGACATACATCTACAGACTTGGGAGCAATGTATGTGCCGTTTCGTCATCGGTGTGGAGTTGCTGACGCTCCGACGTGATCCGGTTAACACAAGAAGGATTACGGCGGGGGATCGCAGTTGAGTGCTGCGTAAAGTTCCCATTCTGCTGCGCGAAAGCCCGCAATCAAACCAATGAGTGCAAATTCTCTCGGACTTATCGGCGTCAATTCTTTGTTAAGTCAACTCTGGCAGTCGGAAAACCAGGTATCTCTCTTGCTTAATCCAGGGGCGCGATGGTCACGTGCGCCTCGTGTTGAGTCACCGGCACCAGATGCGCTTCGGTGCTGCCGCTAAACTGAAACTCTCTTAGCTCGTATTGCCCCGGCGAAGTCAGCAAGCTTCGCACCGTAAAGTTATCAACCTTGCCGCGCGCGGCCGGCGTGCAGTGAAAAGAAACAACCAGCTTCTTGGGTATTTCGGCGAAGCCTTTATAGACGAACGTGCACGCTTCTCCGCGCGCCATCGCCTCGTCGTCATGGACGAATAGGTACTCACCTTTCAGCGTTACGCCCATGAGTTTGACCGGCTGGTCGAATTTCATTACCGCCCGTTCCTTCTTTGCAGCATTGGCGGCGTTGGTCACAGATATTGCCGAACTGCTACTCAGAGCTACGGCACAAAGAAGTGCGATGAACAATAGAAAACTCTTCATGATGATCTCCTTTTCAACAGTCTGCATCTTTTGGCGCGAGCCATCTGGATAACCACTGAGAATCTGCAACGCACGTGCCGAGAGAGCTTCCTCTATTTGCCCTCTATTTCCTTAAAGGAAGCGCGCGGGCGAGGACCGTTGCTGCGAAAAGTTTCCCAACCGGCGGGAGAAAGACCGCAGTGTTTGCCAGCCGGCTGCCCTCACTCCGCGGAACTCGGCCAATTCTTATGACACCGAGTTTCGGAATAGGTCTTGCTCCGCGTCGGTGCACCAACACCAGGCTAGTACCTGGGTACGAACATTAATTCGCGACTGTGCGGGATTAACAAAGCGTGACGCTTAGTTTCGAATTTCATTGCAGCTAATCCAATGCGCTTCCAAGCCGAGACGCCTGGTAACCCTTAATCTGCTACAAGTACGGCCGCCCCCCGAATCGAATCGTTCTTAAGAGCAATGAGCGCATCGTTGGCCTGATGGAACGGAAAGGTCTGCGTATGCGTGCGCACGGGGATGCTGGCCGCTTCCAGGAGAAACGCGCGGCCATCATCTCGCGTGTTGTTAGCAACGCTTCGGACCACTCGCTCACCGTAGATAAGCGAATAGTCAAAGGATGGAATCGGGCTCATGTGAATGCCGCCTAAGACCACAGTGCCTCCCCTGCGAATAGCTTTAAGCGCAACCGGAACAAGTTCACCCGCCGGCGCGAAAATAATCGAAGCGTGAAGTTTGACAGGCGGTTCATCCTGGGCATCGCCAACCCACGTGGCGCCGAGTTCGCGAGCCAGCGCCTGATGTCGTTCACGATCGCGAGTGCAGACGTACACTTCCGCACCACGTGCGCGGGCCAGTTGAATACACACGTGCCCCGCAGCGCCGAAGCCATACAGGCCAAGCCGCGCACCCTTCCATTCATTCTCACTGAGTCTGGTCAGACGCAGGCAGCGATAACCGATGATGCCGGCGCAGAGAAGTGGCGCTGCCTGAGTGTCATCAAAATTGTCCGGTAAGCGGTAGGTAAAAGCGGCGGGTGCGACTGCGTATTCCGCATAGCCACCGTCTACAGTCCAACCGGTGAACATAGCCTGCTCGCAAAGGTTCTCCCGGCCGGCAAGGCAGAACTCACACACTCCACAGGTGCGATTGAGCCAGGCCACGCCCACTCGATCTCCAATCGCAAAATCCGCCACCAGCGATCCGAGAGCGGCGACACGCCCGACAATTTGATGACCGGGGATCAAAGGCGAGCGACGAACAGGCAACTCGCCTTCGACAACATGCAAGTCTGTGCGGCAGATGCCGCAGGCATCGACGCGCAACAGTAGTTCGTCTTCAGCAGGACTCGGCACAGGCATCTCACTGAGGTGGAGCGGACGCTCAGTAACGGGAGCAGGCGTGTCCAAAGTCCAGGCTTTCATCTTCATTGCTTTCAGAATTCCACTCCTAAAATCGTGATTGCCCCCACCACTTGAGTTCCAGAGAGCAACGCGAATGCCTGTCAGCGAACTGAAGACAAGTCGTTGAAGATCAGCAGTGAAATCATTCAAGGGTCGCCGAGACAAGTAATCGTCGAAGAGGCCGAGAGATGGAACGCCGATCTCGTCGTCAGGGGTTCGCGCGGGCTTGGTACCTGGAATCGACTTCTTTTGGGCTCGGTATCGAATAGCGTGATCCATCACGCGAACTGTTCTGTTGAAGTTGTGCGGAGACCTCCAGCAAACTAACCCGAGAACAAGAAAATTGTTGAGCCGGTGTTTTAGCAGCAGTAGCTCGCAAGACATTGTAAGCTTTAGTTCTTCATTCCGATGTGCCGCAGAATGCTGTCGACCCAGCTTTCTTTTCCTATCAGGTGAGTAGCCTCTTGTGCTGGTACTTCTACTATATCCGGCGTTGCTCGGTGCCCAGTCATTCGACCAATTTGAATGCGGTAGAAGACCGGCAAAATTGAGTGAGAGCCGTTCCGGTGCATATCAGACATGTAAGCAGGCTCCCACCACATCGCGCGTCGTCGCAGCAGCAGTTGGTGGACCTTCATTCGCGCAGGTTCGTATTGAGGTTCATCGGGTAACTCCTCATAACGTCCAAAAACGATAACGCTCATCCATTGATTCTGGCTAATTCGCTCGTCGATCTCCAGGCAGACCTGCGGGTTCGCGCGCATCCATTCGATTTTCTGTCCCAGGGTGGTGAACCCGTAGAGATGTTCTCCATCAAACGCGAAGTAGATGGGAACAACATAAGGCTGGTTGTCACGCGCACATCCCAGTCTGCCTACGCTCGCCTTTTGTAAGGCGCTGCGACATTCATCGTCGGTCATCTTGTGGATAAACATAGCAAGCATTCCTGGTCTAACGGACTCGTGCGACAATATTGATCTAACAACTGGCAATCAGCGTTCCGCCGGGCGGAGGCGTTTTCGTCCGTAATTCACGTCATTGACGCCACACAATTGCTGGTGCTTGCGAAAACTCACGCAGGCATTGTGTTAAAGCCCGCTGCCTTTCGACTTCAATCAAAACTCCGATGAACTTCTCTTTCAAAAATCTGCGGATTTCACAAGCCTTTGCAAGCGTTTGCGGTCTCGAAGTCTCAAGACGGAAGGCACAGGCGTTGCCTAATTCTAATTTTGAAAGGGAGTGCTTTTATGCCTGGCAAAAGGAAATATACAAACGCGACTTTTACCAAACGAGTCGATCACGAGGCAGGTCGTCATCACACGTTGCGCGCCATGAGCGAGCCCGCAGTTTGTAAGGATTGTGGAGCTGTGTATGCCAAGCGACGCTGGACCGCTGCGAATTCAGTCTTAGAAAACAAACGGCAGAAACACTTGCGGCCTCCACAGATGACAGTTTGCCCCGCGTGTCAACAGAAGCGCACAGGTGAACCGCGCGGATTTGTCTATTTAGATGGCGCCTTCTTCTACGCACACCATGAAGAGGTTGAGCAGCTTCTACGCAATGAAAGCGAACGAGCTGCGGAGGACAATCCCCTGGCGCGCATTATGGAATGGAAGCGCGGTGACGGCCACAAGCTTACTGTTAATACAACAACGGAACATCTGGCCCAGCGCTTGGGCCACGCTCTTGAAAAAGCATTTGGCGGTAGCGCTCATTACGATTTCTCCCACGAGAACAAATTGGCTCGGGTGAACTGGCAGAGGGGCTGATTAGGAGATTCGCGAATCGGGCTCACCGGAGAGTCCGCAGTGACCTCTCCTCAATTAAGTGTTTATGGTGGCGCGACATTCTCGGCAGGGGCAGGGTAATATGCCGAAGTCGGCGAATATTTCCGAGTTCTGAAACTATATGAAGGCGAGGCGCGCTAGTAGCCCATTTCTCTGGATCCAGGATTGATGCCCAAAACCGTCGCCAGTTACCTCGACGATTTTCTGTCACGCGGTAATGAGACCGCGTTCGCGCACAGGCATGGACTAAGAGTCAAGCGCTGGTCGTACCGTCAGATTGCGAAGACCGCGATGCGGTTTGCCAGGGAACTGGAAGCGCGAAGGATCGCCAAAGGTGATCGCGTTTTGCTCTGGGCCAAGAACAGTCCTGAGTGGGTTTCAGCCTTCTTTGGATGTCTTCTTCGCGGAGTGATCGTCGTGCCTCTTGATCTTCAGAGCGAGCCTGGATTCGTCAAACGAGTTCAAGAGCAGGTCGGGGCAAAGCTTGCGCTCTGTGACGCGGCCACTTCCGG